>CADEEN010000006.1 GCA_902826345.1 uncultured Burkholderiales bacterium
GCCCCTTCCGGCCTGATGTTCTACGACGGTGCCCGCTTCCCCGATTGGCGAGGCAACGTCTTTGCCGGCGCGCTGTCGGGCCAAACGCTGTGGCGCATGGTGCTCGACGGCAGCGGCAACGTGACCTCGCGTCAGGAGATCGCAGCGGTGAAGGCACTGGGCACGCGCATCCGCGACGTGCGTCAAGGCAACGACGGCAACATCTACCAGCTGACCAACGGCAGCGGCAACAACGGCAACCGCATCGTTCGCCTGACGCCGTAGGGTCTTTGCTGCTGCGGCAACATCGCCGCATGCTTCGATACACGTTTGTCTTTCTCACCGCCGCGCTGATCAGCGCCGGCGCTGCGGCGCAATCGCTCAAGCCCGTCGTTGTCGCCAAGGGACTCGACCACCCTTGGGGCCTGGCCTTCCTGCCCGACGGCCGCATGCTCGTCACCGAGCGCGCGGGCCGCATGCGCATCGTCGAGCGTGACGGCAAGTTGAACGAGCCGCTCGGCGGCCTGCCGCCGGTGGTGGCCGCGGGCCAGGGCGGTCTGCTCGACGTGGTGCTGCACCCGCAATTCGCCAGCAACCGGCTCGTCTACTGGAGCTACAGCGAAGCCGGTGACGGCGGCGCCGGCACCGCTGTCGCACGCGCCACGCTCGACGGCAATGCGCTGTCCAACGTGCAGGTGATCTTCCGCCAGCAGCCCAAGGTCAGCGGCGGCAACAACCACTTCGGCTCGCGCCTGGTCTGGTCACGCGACGGCAAGCTCTTCGTCGGCCTGGGCGACCGCTTCACGCGCAAGGACGACGCGCAGACGCTCGACAACCACATCGGCAAGGTGGTGCGCATCGAGGCCGATGGCAAGGCGCCGGCCGACAACCCGTTTGTGCAACGCAGCGGCGCCAAGGCCGAGATCTGGAGTTACGGCCACCGCAACATCCAAGGCGCGGCGCTGCACCCGACGAGCGGCGAGCTGTGGACGATCGAACACGGCCCACAAGGCGGCGATGAACTCAACGTGCCCGCGGCCGGCGCCAACCACGGCTGGCCGGTCATCACCTACGGCCGCAACTACGGCATCGGTACGCGCATCGGTGAAGGCACCGAGCGCGCCGACGTGGCGCCGCCGCTGCGCTACTGGATCCCGTCGATCGCACCGTCGGGTCTGGTGTTCTTGACCAGCGAGCGCTACCCCGAATGGAGAGGCAACCTTTTCACCGGCGCGCTGCGAGGCACGCACCTGTTGCGCCTCGAACTCGACGGCCGCAAGGTGGTGAAGGAAGAAGCCCTGCTCACCGAGCGCAACACGCGCATCCGCGACGTGCGGCAAGGGCCCGATGGTTGGCTTTATGTGCTGACGGACAGTTCCGACGGGCAGATCTGGCGGCTGGACCGCTGAGCGCCTGACGCGCCCGGCGCCTCAAGCGTCTGCGGCGCTGCCCTTGGAGTGGCAGTCGTCGTAGTTCTTCTTCATCTCGGCCGGCACAGACCGCTGCGTTCCCACGCCTTCGACTTTCGCCTTGCTGGCCTCGCTCGCCGGCGCTTTGCTCTGCGCAGCCGGCTTCACGGCAGTCGATGGCTTGACGTTGGTCTCGGCAGCAGGCTTCGCCTTTTCCACGGTTTGAGCGTGAGCGGCAGGCAGCGCCAGCGCGAGGACGGCGAACACCAATGAAGCAACTCGCATGACAACCTCCAGGGGGATACAGCGCATTGACTCTACTCCCGCAGCGCTGCCACGCCAAGCACCCTCACGGCCGCAGGGAGACGCGCGCCGCTGCTCGTCAACGGCCCTCAGGCGGTCTTCGGCGCCCGCGCCACGCGCCGCTCGACCAGGCTGCGCATCAGGCCGAGCGAAAACTGGTGCGCATGGATCAGCGCCAGCACGCCGCTCTTGTGCAGTTGCACCAGCTTGTCGTCGGCCAGTTCGCTGAACCGCTTCTCATCGACGGTGAGAAAGCCGTCGACGCTGAGTTGCTGGCCGTCGGGCAGCGTGGCCTCGAAGCGCATCGGCTGCAGCAGCTCGAGTTCGAGCAGGCTGCGGCCGAGCAGGCGCGTGCGCTGGGCTTCGTTTTCGAGCTGCTCGACGAACTTGCGCCGCTCTTCGAGCATCGGCGTCGGCGCGCCCTTGTCGTCGAACAGCAATTCGCCGTCGCTCGCCGACAGCGCCTCGGCCTTGGCATCGACGACGACGACGTAGTTCTGCGCGTCGGTGCGCGCCAGGCCGATCGGGTAGCCGCGCAGCAGCGCCGGCACGTAGCGCGCCGCCCACGAGCCGTCGCTGTTCAACATCAGGTTCTCGCCTTGCGTCAGGCCGAGCACGGCCACCGGCGCGACTTCGCGCTGGCCGTCGTCGCCTTTGCCGGCTTCGATGAAGACGATCGGGTAGTCGCGCGAGGCGTCGATGAACTCCACCGCGGCGACGAACAGCGAGTTCATGCCGGCGGTGCGGTCGAAACGGACAGCGGGCGTGTGCAGGCGCTGGGCACGGTGTTGCACGCGGTCGAGGGCGACGGGTGCGCCGAAGAGGACGGGGTCGATCATGGTCTGGACTTCACTCCGTGGTTTCGGGGATCGGTGCGACGAGCACCTTGTCGATGCGCTTGCCGTCCATGTCGACGACTTCGAAACGCCAGCCGTCCCAATCGACGCGGTCGGTGGAATTGGGCAGGCGGCCGAGCAGCAGCATGATCATGCCGGCCAAGGTGTTGTAGCGCCCGCGGTCTTCTTCGGGCAAGGCCTTCAGCCCGAGGCGGTCTTTCATTTCGGGCACCGGGATCAGGCCGTCGAGCAGCCAGCTGCCGTCGCCGCGGGGGATGGCCCAGGCGTCGCCGTCGGCCGGCGCGCTGAACTCGCCGGTGATGGCTTCGAGCACGTCGCGCACGGTGATCACACCCTGCACCTCGCCGTATTCGTCGACGACGAAGACCAGTTCGGCATCGGAGCCGCGGAAGTGTTCGAGCAGCTCCATCCCGGTCAGCGTTTCGGGCACGAACACCGCCGCGCTGACATGCTCGGCGATCGACGGCGTTTCGCCGCGCGCCAGCGACGGCAGCAACGCCTGCGCGGCCAGCACGCCGACGACGTCGGTCAGATCGCCGCGGCACACCGGGTAGCGCGTGTGCTGGTGTTCGGCCATGCGCGCGAGCGTCTCGGTCAGCGGCGCCTCGGCGTCGAGCCAGGTGATCTCGGCGCGCGGGATCATCATCGAGCCGACCTGGCGCTCGTCGAGTCGGAACACGTTGCGCACCATCTGGTGCTCGTGCTGCTCGATGACGCCGGCGTCGAGCCCTTCTTCGAGGCTGGCCGCGATTTCCTCTTCGGTGACGCTGCGGTTGGTGTCGCCCTTGATGCCGAGCAGGCGCAATATCGCGTCGGTGCTCATCGACAGCAGCGCGACGAACGGCCGCGTCGCGGTGGACAGCCAGTTCATCGGCGTGGCCACCAATCGCGCGATCGTCTCGGGAAACATCTGGCCCAGACGCTTGGGCACCAGCTCGCCGAAGATGATCGTCAGGAAGGTGATGATCACCACCACCAGTCCGGTGGCGGTCAGCGACGCCGCCTTCTCGCCCATCATCCCGAACGTCTGCAGCAACCAGACCGACAGCGGCTGCGCAAAGGCGGCCTCGCCGACGATGCCGTTCAAGACGCCGATCGAGGTGATGCCGATCTGCACGGTGGACAACCACTTGGTCGGCTTGTCGTGCAGATCGATGGCGCTCTGCGCGCCATGCTCACCGGCCTCGACCATGACCTGCAAGCGCGCCTTGCGGCTGGCGGTGAGCGCCATCTCCGACATGGCAAAGACGCCGTTGAGCAGGATCAGGAAAACCAGAAGCGCAACGTCCATGCCGGAGGCAGGAGGTGAAGGGCCGCCGAGCGTAGCAGAATGAACGATGGACAGCCCCCACGCTCACTTCGTTCGCTGCCCCCTTGGCCCCGCAGGGGCCACTGCGTGGCCCTCGGGGCGCTCAACGCCCTTCGGGCGGCCGGGCGGGCGCTGATGCATTTTCTGATTGGCGACCTGCAAGGCTGCTGTGATGCGTTCGAGCGGCTGCTCGCCGAAATCGGCTTCTCGCCGTCGCGCGATGGCCTGACGCTGCTCGGCGATCTGGTCAACCGCGGGCCGCAGTCGCTGGCCGTGCTGCGCCGCGTGCGCGGCCTCGGCGCGTCGGCCGACGCGTTGCTCGGCAACCACGATCTGCACCTGCTCGCGGTCGCGCATGGCGTGCGGCCCGCACATGCGAGCGACACGCTGCAAGACATCCTCGACTCACCCGAGCGCGACGTCTGGCTCGAGTGGCTGCGCGCGCGCCCGCTGGCGCTGGAGCGCCACGGCTGGCTGTGCGTGCATGCCGGCGTCAATCCGGCGTGGACGGCGTTTCAGACGCTGTCGCTCGCAGCCGAAGTCGAAGCGCTGCTGCGCGGCCCCGACCTGGCATCGTTCCTGCCGCAGATGTACGGCAACCAGCCGGCGCGCTGGAGCGACACGCTGCAAGGCGCCGATCGCTGGCGCCATGTCATCAACGTGCTGACGCGCATCCGCTTCGTGAACGCAGATGACGGCACGCTCGACTTCAAGGTGAAGGAGAGCGCCGATGCCGCGCCGCCCGGACTGATGCCGTGGTTCGAGGCGCCGGGTCGCGCCAGCGCAGGCTCGCCGATCGCCTTCGGCCACTGGTCCACGCTCGGCCTGATCGAGCGCCCCGACCTGCTGGCCCTGGACACCGGCTGCGTCTGGGGCGGCGCGCTGACTGCCGTGCGCGTCGACGGTGGGCGGCGCGAGGTGGCACAGGTGCGCTGCGATCGGCAACGCGGGCCTGGCAACGGGATTGAACACGGTTGACCAACCTGCTACTGTTTTTCCGTGCAATCGAACGGAGAGCGCCATGAGCGAAATCCAACTGGCCGACGCGATCAGTCAATTGAGGCGCGAGATCGGCAAAGCCGTTGCGCTGGCGCGCGACGAACCGCTGCAGTTCCAACTCGGCCCGGTGGAGCTGGAGTTGCAGGTGCAACTTGCCTACAAGGGCGCCGTCAAGGGCGAGGCCAAATGGGTCGTCGTCTCGTTCGGCGCAGACGCGGGAGCGGAGAGCACGCGGACGCACAAGGTCAAGCTGGTCCTGACGCCCAAAATCGACGGGCGCGCCGACGTTGCCGTTGCAGATGAGACAGGCAGGCCCGGTTGACGCGATCGAATTTACGCGATGGAGTGGCAGCGGGTCGTTGAACTGTTCGGCGGTGAGAAGAACCGCCGCGGCAGCGGCTATCTTCTCGCCTCCGGGTTGGTGCTCACTGCCCGCCATGTCGTCGAGGGCCTTTCGTCGGTCGATGTGCGGTTGCTGGAACCGGACAGCCAGGGGCTGCCGGGCAACGCCGGCCCCTGGCAGCCGGCCCGCGTCGACTGGATGTCACCGATCGCCGACCTTGCCTTGCTGGTTCCTGCGCCAAAGAGCCCGTCGTTCCGCAAGCTGAACAGCGCAACAACGCTGGCGCGCGTCGATGGCCGAGCGCCGATTCGTGTTCATGCGCTCGGCTTCCCGCGCGCGATGCTCTCGCCGACGCACAGCGACACGCTGCATCTGCAAGCCACCGTCAATGCATGGAGCGGTGTGCGCAACGAATCGCTGTTGCTGGACGTGGGCACCACGCGGCCCGCTAGTGACGAGGGTTGGAAAGGCATGTCCGGCGCCGCCGTCTTTGCAGGCGATCGGCTGGTGGGCGTCATCGAAGTGGTGCCGGGCAGCTTGGACGTCTCGACGCTGAGGGCAACGCCCGTGACGGCGCTGTTCGACGACCCGTCGGCGGGCGAATTGCTGCGCGCGGCCAACGTCGAGCACGACAAGCGGCCCATCGATGCGAGCTACGTTGACATGCTGCCGCGATCCGGCACGTGGCGCGAGACACGGGAGCAATATGCGCGCGCCGTGCTGACCACGTTCTGCAGCATCGACCATCTGGGGCTGGCGGTCAGTGGCATACCAGACGGCAGGACGCCGGCGCTGGCCGCGTTCACGGGGCGCCGTCTGCGACTCTGGTCAGGCAAGCCTGCGAAACCAGCCTAGCCGGCCATGAGCGGACTCCTCAGCTTCGTGCCGGCTCTTGTAGGGCGGATCGCCGAGGGCCTTGGCGCCCTCGGCCGGCATGCGCTGCGATCGGTGGCGCAGCAGGGGCTGATGTCGGTGTCCATGGCAGCGGCATTGCCGCGGGTGATCGTCGTCGGCGAAGGCGGCGCCGGAAAGTCGACGCTGCTCAAGCAGATGCTGGCACGCGCTGCCAAGGCGGGAAAGGTGCCGGTGTGGGTGCCGCTCGCATCGTTGCCGATCGACGGACCGCTGACGATCGCCTCGTTGCTCGATCACCTCTGCGGCCAGGCGCGATCGGCGCTCGGTCTGCCCGAGGTGAATGCGGCCTACTTCGAGTCGCTGGTGCGCGAAGGCCGGCTGGCGATCGGCTTCGATGCGCTCGACGAGTGCGGCTCGCTGGCGCGCCGGCAGAAGGTGCGCGGCCTGATCGTCGAGGTGTCGCGCGAGTGGCATGGCTGCCAGGTGTTCGTCACGTCCAGACCGGAGGCCTTGCGCGAAACGCC
Organism: uncultured Burkholderiales bacterium; assembly: GCA_902826345.1. Taxonomy (GTDB): domain Bacteria; phylum Pseudomonadota; class Gammaproteobacteria; order Burkholderiales; family Burkholderiaceae_C; genus CADEEN01. Next base: position 6,579 of record CADEEN010000006.1, read on the forward strand.
CTTTCTGCTGATGTCGCTCGACACCGGGCAGAGCGAGGAGTCGACGCCGGAACGCTTCCTCGCGCTCGAGCCGTTGCCCTTCACGCGCGACGACGTGGCCCCCTTCCTGCGCGCGACATTCGCCGACGGCGACGCGCTGGCGAAGCAGTTGTCGGCCCGCACCGGCATCGAGGCGCTTCTTGAGAGCCCGCTCACGCTGACCCTGGTCGGCCTGGTGGCGCGATCGTCCACGGGCGGGCTGCCCTCGACCCGCACGCCGCTGTTCGCGCAATGCCTGAAGACGGTCTGCGATACGTGGGAAGACGCGAAAGGCGCAAGCCACAACGCGGACGGGCTCGATCCCGCGCAACGCCTGGATGTGCTGCAGCGCCTGGGGTGGCTGGCACAGGGGCTCGAGGGCAACGTCGTCAGCGCGCTGGCTGCGCGCAAGATGCTGGCCGCGACGCCTGCTTTCTCCGCGCCAGGGCGCGCGCAGGCCATCGTCAACGGTCTTGCCTCGCGCAACCTGCTGCTGCGAGCCGACACGGCAGGCGCGGGCGGACTCGAGGTCAGGAGCGTTCGCTTCGCGCATCCGCAGTTCCGCGAATACCTCGCCGGCGCGCACTTTGCCGATCAGTTCGCACTCGATGCAGTGACCGCCGCGCTATCGATGGCGCCACGCTGGTTCGACAGCGGTTGGCTCGACGTGCTGCGCTTCGCCGTCGCAACGCTCGAAAACGACCCCGCCCTGCGCGACGACTTGCTTCGCACCGCGCTCGACGCCGCCGATCCGTATGCCGACTTGCTGCACCGGCCGCAGTTCCTCGTTGCGCGCCTGCTGGCGCGGCTGACATCGGCGGACAGGAATGTCGTCGCCACGGTCGCCGCGTGCATGGAGCAACTGACCACGTCCGAGCCGGCGCTGCGTGACGAAGCCGCGCGCTCGCTGCTTGCGCTGGCGCCGCACGCGCCCGCGACACCTGCGATCAGGCGCTTCGCGCTCGGTCAGGGTGGCGCGCTGGCGTTTGCGCAAGATCACGCTGAGTCGTTCCAATGGCGGCTGCGCGCCGTCGAGGCCCTGGCAGTGGCTGGCCATGCAGGCGAGGCGCGCAAGATCGCTCTCGAACTGCCAACGCATGGCGTCAGCGCCGTGCTGGACGTCTGCACGGTTCGCGCGCGCCTGGGCGACCGCGAGGGTGCTTTGGCAGTCTGGAAAGAGTGCTTCGACGGCGAGAGCCCTGGCTTTCGCCCGCTGATCGGCGCATCGATGGACCAGGCCGGTGAGACGGGCGAGTTCGACGCCTGGCTGCAAACCTGTCTGGCGAGCGGCCTGGCCACGGTCGAAGATGCCCGGCTGGCCCAGCAGCGCGGCGTCGGCGGCGACCTGGCGCCCACATGGCGCCGATTGTTCAGCGACGCTGCCGCGGCGCTGGCGACGATGGACGCGAGCAGCATGTTTGCGCCTTCGGTGACGGCCAGCGCCGTTTATGCCGCGCTCGATCCGACGCTGCCCGACCTCGGAAAATTGCCCGAACACCGAGCGCTGGTGACCGCCGCGATGCACCACCCCGCGTTCACCTGGTTCGTCGGCGACAAGATGCGCGCGTTGTATCCGGATCTGATGAAGGAAACCATCGAGCGGCTCACGCGCTACGTGCTCGACGAGGTTGACGCCCACCACGACCACTCGCGTGTGCGCAGCGCGGTGCTGGCGCTGAGCAATGATCGCGACGATGCTGCCGCAGGCCTGGCGGAACTGAGGCCCACGCTGACATTGCCTGCCGGCGTCGACGATCGCCACCCGGACGGCCTGGAGCGGCGCCGCGACATCGCCTGGCGACTCGCTCGCGAGTTGGATGCGGCGCAATCGATGGTGCTGCTCGACGAGATGCACCGCGGCGGCGGCGCCGAAACCGATGCACGCCGGCTGATCGAGGTCTGGACCGTGAGCGGCGTTGCGGCCGTCGCCCGCGATTGGTTCCACGAACTGGCGCGCGACGGCGCAGGCCCGCAAGCGCGGCGTTTTCTGCAAGCGCTGGCGGCACAGCAGCAGAACGCGGATCTCGCCGACACGGCGCAGCAGGCTCTCGACGGCGGCACGGTCGAGGACGACTACGAGAAGGAACATCCGCCCCCGTGGACGCTTGCGGACTGCGAGGCCGTGTTCGAGTTTGCCTTGCAGCGGGGTCATTTCGTCGACGAGCATGACGGCGAGGAAGCGGCCACGGTCGACAGCCTGCTCGGCCTGCTGTCATCGATCATCGCCGACGCGGACCATGCCACGGCGCAGCCGCATGCCGACGCCTGGGTGGAGAAGACCCTGAACGACGGGCCGCCGGACCCCGACGTCAAAGTCGATCGCCTGGCGCAGCAGTTGGCAGGGCTGTCTCGACTGGGTCTGACGAACCGGCAATGGCTCGAGTCGGCAGCGGCGCTTGCGCGTTGCGCCGGCCCGGCAGCGCGCACGGACCTGGTCGGTTGGTTGAGCGTCAACGCCTGACCCGCACGGCACGCTCCATCACTTGCCGGTTCGCAGTCCTGCTGCACCCATCTTCTTCAACAACGGCGTTACCACCGGCACCGTCAGCATCGTGCTCGCCACCGCCATGATCAGCAGCGCGGTGAAGGTGTCGGCGCTGATGATTTGCTTGTCGAGCAGCACGTTGGCGAAGATGATCATGATCAGCGCCTTGGTTTGCAGCAGCCAGCCGATGGCCAGCGTTCATGGCGTGATCAGCCGAGCAGCTTGCCGGCCAGACCCACACCGGCCAGCTTGCCGGCCACCGAGGCCACGAGCAGGATCGGCAGCGCCGTCACCGCACACGCCATGCCGATGCCGAGCAGAAACTGCCAGTGCTCGCCGAGCGGCCCGCGCCAGCTGCTGCCGGGCAACAGCAGCGCAGCCGCGCAACCGAGCGCGAGGGGCGCGCCGAGCGCCAGCCCGGCAGTCAGGCCGGTTTCGCTGCGGCGCTGCCAGGCTTGACGCAGATCGAGCTCGATGCCGGCGATCCAGACGAACAACATCACCGCCCACCAGGCCACGCCGTTCAACGCCGTGACGACCTGCGGGTTGAAAACAAACTTGTAGTAATCGGGAAACGCCGCGCCGAGCACGCCGGGCCCGAGCGCGATGCCGGTGATGATCTGCACCACCACCAGCGGCGCCCAGTAGTCGGTGCGGCCCAGGCGCCACACCGCGTAGGGCAGCGCGAAGATGATGATCATCGCGATGAGGAAGATCTCGGTGGTGTTCATGCAGCGCGCGCAAAATTCGGCGCGCAGTGCCGCACGCGTGGCGCGCGCTACAGTCGCGCTGCAGGAGGCTTGGGGGAGCGGTTTAACCCAGCAGTCTTGAAAACTGCCGACCCGCAAGGGTCCGTGAGTTCGAATCTCACAGCCTCCGCCAACTCGGCAGCGACCGTCCCTGCTTGCGTGGCTTGCGTCGAGCGCGGGCGCACCATGATCTTCGCCGCTGGGGCCGCACCAACCCATTCCCGCTTGCAACGATCACAAGCGCGCTGCGGCCTCAGATCCGCAGTGCAGGCCACGGGTTTGTCCCGATCATGTAGTTGTTTATGAAAACTACATTGAAAGGACTCAGCCAACTCAGCCATGCCCCCTTCATTCGTCCCTGCCGGCGGCCTGCTGGCCTCGCTCGATCTGCTGCAAGTCAGCACCGCCGGCTCGCTGCTGCATCTGCGCCTGAACCGGCCGGCAAAGCGCAACGCGCTGTCGGACCCGCTGATCCAGCAGTTGCACACCGTCTTCATCAACCTGCCCGAAGGCGTCCGCGCCGCGGTGATCAGCGGCGAAGGCAGCCACTTTTGCGCCGGGCTCGATCTGTCGGAGCTGGTGGCGCGCGACATCCACAGCGGCGTGTTGCATTCGCGCATGTGGCATGCGGCGTTCGATGCGCTGCAGTTCGGCAGCGTGCCGGTCGTGGCGGCGCTGCATGGCGCCGTCGTCGGCGGCGGGCTCGAACTCGCGGCGGCGTGCCACATCCGCGTCGCCGACAGCAGCACCTACTACGGGCTGCCCGAAGGCCAGCGCGGCATCTTCGTCGGCGGTGGCGGCTCGGCGCGCATCCCGCGCCTGGTCGGCGTGGCGCGCATGACCGACCTGATGATGACCGGCCGCGTCTTCGATGCCGAGCAAGGCCAGCAGGTCGGCTTGTCGCAGTACCTCGTGCCCGCGGGCGAATCGCTGGCCAAGGCGATCGCGCTGGCCGAGCGCATCGCCGGCAACGCGCCGATGTCGAACTTCGCGGTCATGCATGCGCTGCCGCGCATCGCCGATCAGTCGCAGAGCGAGGGCCTGTTCACCGAGTCGCTGATGGCCGCCGTGGCCGAAAGCACGCCCGAAGCGCAAGACCGCTTGCGCGCGTTCCTCGAAGGGCGCGCGGGCAAGGTGGTGAAGGGATCATGAGCGCGCCGCGCTATCGCGAAGCGCAGGTCGGCGGCTGCACCCGGGCCCGCGTCGAACGGCGCGCCGACGGCAGCACGCTCGTGCGCTCGACCGAAGCGCTGCAAGCCTTTCCGCCGCGCTTGACCGACCGTCTCGAACACTGGGCCCAGCAGGCGCCCGAGCGCACCTTCGTCGCACAGCGCGAGGCCGGCGGCGAGTGGCGTCGCATCAGCTACGCGCAGATGCTTGCGCGCGCACAGGCCGTCGGCCAGGCGCTGCTCGATCTCGGCCTCTCGGTCGAGCGCCCGCTGGCGATCCTCTCCGGCAACGACATCGAGCACCTGACACTCGCCATCGGTGCGCTCTGGGCCGGCGTGCCGCACGTGCCGGTGTCGACCGCGTACTCGCTGGTGTCGAAGGACTACGGCAAGCTGCGCTACATCCTCGGCAAGGCGACGCCGGGCCTCGTCTTCGCCAGCGACGCGTCGTATGCGCGGGCGATCGAAGCCGCGCTGCCGGCCGACGTGGCGCGCCTCGTCGGCGCGGCCGAACTCGATCGCCTGCTGGCCACCCGACCCGGCCCGACGCTCGCCGCCGCGCATGCCGCCGTCAGCCCCGACACCATCGCCAAGCTGCTCTTCACCTCCGGCTCGACGAAGGATCCGAAGGGCGTGGTGACAACGCACCGCATGCTCTGCGCCAACCAGCAGATGATCCGCCAGTGCCTGGGCTTTCTCGCCGACGAGCCGCCGGTGCTCATCGACTGGCTGCCGTGGAACCATGTCTTCGGCGGCAGCCACAACGTCGGCATCGCGCTCTACAACGGCGGCACGCTCTACATCGACGACGGCAAGCCCACTGCGTCGGGCATGGCCGAGACGCTGCGCAACCTGCGCGAGATTTCGCCGACGATCTACTTCAACGTGCCCAAGGGCCTGGAGGAAATCGCCAGCGCGATGGACCACGACACGCTGCTGCGCGACACGCTGTTCAAGCGCTGCAAGGCCATCATGTTCGCCGGAGCGGCATTGAGCCAGCCGGTGTGGGACAAGCTGCATGCGCACGCCGAAGCCGCGGTCGGCGAGCGCGTGCGCGTGATCACCGGCCTGGGCATGACCGAGACGGCGCCGTCGTGCACCTTCGCCGTCGGCACCGACGTCGCCGCGGGCCACATCGGCCTGCCCGAGCCCGGCGTCGATGTCAAATTGGCGCCGCAGGACGGCAAGCTCGAGATCCGCTTTCGCGGGCCCAACGTCATGCCGGGCTACTGGCGCGCGCCCGAGCAGAGCGCCGAGGCGTTCGACGACGAAGGTTTCTATCGCACCGGCGATGCGGTGAAGTGGGTCGATGCCGACGATCCGCAACGCGGCCTGCTCTTCGACGGCCGCACCGCCGAAGACTTCAAGCTCTCCACCGGCACCTTCGTCAGCGTCGGCCCGCTGCGCGCCAGGATCATCCAGGCTGCCGACCCCTGCGTGCAGGACGCGGTGATCACGGGCATCAACCGCGGCGAGGTCGGCGCGCTGCTGTTTCCGCGCGCCGACGAGTGCCGCCGCCTCGCCGCGCTGCCTGCCGACACGGCGCTGCCCGAGGTGCTGCAACACCCGCGCGTGCGCACGTTCTTCCAGACGCTGGCCGATCGCCTGTGGCGCGAGTCCACCGGCAGCGCCAACCGCGTCGCGCGATTGCATGTGCTGGCCGAGCCGCCGTCGATCGACAAGGGCGAGGTCACCGACAAGGGCTCGATCAACCAGCGTGCGGTGCTCGCGCAGCGCGATGCGCTGGTGCAGGCGCTGTACGACGGCAGCGCAGCCGGTCCGTCCTCGATCTTGCCGAACCAGTAGCCCGCTCACCCTGCAACGAAAGACACACACCATGTTCAGCCGCCGCACCTTCGTCGCCACCACCGCAGCCGCCGCCGCGTGGCCTCCCCTCGCCTTCGCGCAAGCGCTCGAGTCGGCGCGCATCCTCTGCGGCTTCCCCGCCGGCGGCACCACCGACGCGGTCTCGCGCCGCGTCGCCGACAAGCTGCGCGGCGGTTATGCCAAGACGGCGCTGGTGGAGAACAAACCCGGCGCCGGCGGCCGGCTCGGCGTGGAGGAGTTGAAGCGCAGCGCAGCCGACGGCAGCACGCTGCTGCTGACACCGGCGTCGATGATCACGCTCTACCCGCACATCTACCGCTCGCTCGCCTACGGCATCGACGACGTGACGCCGGTGTGCACGGCCGGCATGGTGGCGTTCGGCCTCGGCGTCGGGCCCGCGGTGCCGGCGAGCGTGAAGAACGTCGCCGACTATTTGCAATGGGCCAAGGCCAACCCGACGCAGGCCAGCTACGGCACGCCGGGCGCCGGCTCGCCGCCGCACTTCGTCGCTGCGCTGCTCGCCAAGGTCAGCGGCATCGACTTGAATCACGTGCCGTACCGCGGCTCGGCGCCGGGCATCCAGGACCTGCTGGGCGGCCAAGTGCCGGCGTTCAGCTCGCCGATCGGCGACTACCTGCCGCACATCAAGAGCGGCAAGCTGCGCCTGCTCGCCACCTCGGGCGCGACGCGCTCGCGTTTCACGCCCGAGGTCGCCACCTACGCCGAGCAGGGCCTGCGCGACCTGACGATCGGCGAGTGGTACGGCTTCTTCCTGCCGGGCAAGGCCGCGCCGGACGTCGTTGCGCGCGCCGCGCAGGCGATCGCTGCCGCGGTCAATACCGCCGAGACGACCGAAGCCTTCGCGCAGTTCGGCGTCGAGGCCGGCGCCAACACACCGGCCGAGTTGAGCAAGGCCGTGCGCGAGGAGAACGCGAGCTGGGCGCCGATCGTCAAGCGCGTCGGCTTCACGCCGGAGGCCTGAACGATCCATGTGGAGCTACACGGCTCCGGTCGCCGACATGCTGCACCTGATGACGAAGGTGCTGGATGCACCGGCGTCGTGGCAAGCGATGCCGGCCTTCGACGGCCTCGACGCCGACACGGCGCGCGAGGTGCTGGAGCAGGCGGGCAGGTTCGCCAGCGACGTGCTCGCGCCGACCAACGGCCCCGGTGACCTCTCCGGCTGCACGTGGACGCAAGACGGCGTCGTCACGCCGGACGGGTTTGCAGCGGCGTACCGAACGTTCGTCGAAGGCGGCTGGCCCGCTCTGGCCTGCGCGCCCGAGGCCGGCGGGCAAGGTCTGCCGCAGTTGCTGAACATGGCGCTGTACGAGATGCTGACCTCGGCCAACCACGCCTGGATGATGTACCCCGCCCTGCTGCACGGCGCATGTGAAGTGCTGCTGCACCACGCGGCGCCTGAGTTGCGCGAGCGCTACCTGAGCAAGGTGGTCAGCGGCGAGTGGCTGGCGACGATGAACCTGACCGAGCCGCAGGCCGGCAGTGATTTGGGCTTGGTGCGCACCAAGGCCGAGACAGTGGGCGGCGCCGCGGCGGTCAACGGCGCGCCGGTGCAGATCTCAGGCAACAAGATCTTCATCTCCGGCGGCGAGCACGACCTCACGGACAACATCGTGCACTTGGTGTTGTGCCGCTTGGGCGACGCACCGCCGGGCACGAAAGGCCTGTCGCTCGCCATCGTGCCCAAGGTCCTGCCCAACGGAGAACGCAACGCCGTCTTCTGCGACGGCATCGAAAAGAAGATGGGCATCAAGGGCAGCGCGACCTGCCAGATGCGCTTCGAGCGCGCGCAGGGCTGGCTCGTCGGCGATGCGAACCGCGGCCTGGCCGCGATGTTCCTGATGATGAACGCGGCGCGACTGCAGGTGGCGATGCAGGGCGTCGGCCATCTCGAAGCGGCGACGCAGAACGCGCTGCGCTATGCGACCGAGCGCGTGCAGATGCGCGCGCCGCGCCGGCCGGCAGGCGCCGCCGCCACCGTGGCCGACCCGATCGCCTGGCACCCTTCCGTGCGCCGCACCTTGCTGACCCTGCAAGCGCGAACGGATGCCGTGCGCACGCTCGCCTACTGGACGGCGATCTGGCTCGACGAGTCGCAGCAGCACCCGAACGCCTCGCAACGCGAAGCGGCGGCTGCGCATGTCGCCTTCCTGACGCCGATCGCGAAAGCCTTCTTCACCGAACTCGGCCACCGCAGCGCCGACGAAGCGCTCGGCATTTGGGGCGGCTACGGCTACGTGCACGACTACGGCATCGAGCAGGCGGTGCGCGACAGCCGCATCGCGCTGATCTACGAAGGCACCAACGAGATCCAGGCGATCGACCTGGTGACGCGCAAGTTGCTGGCCGACGGCGGACGCAGCGCCGCGGCGCTGCGCGCGCTGCTCGGCGAAGAAGCCGCGGCCTGCGAGGGCACGGCCTTCGGCGACGCCCTCGCTGAACAACTCGAACGCTGGCGCCGGGCCGACGCCCTGCTGATCGACGGCGCCGCCGAAGACAGCGAGTGGCCCCTGCGTGTTGCCGACGACTACCTGATGGCCGTCGGCCACGCGCTGATGGCCTGGGCCTGGGCGCGCATCGCGCGCTGCACGCACGACCCGGCGCACGTGCCGGGCGCCGGGGGCCGCACGCCGGCGCAGTGGTTCGATGCGGCGCGCTTCGGCGTCGAGTGGCTGCTGCCGCAAGCCGCAACGCACTGGACACGCGTCGGCCGCAGCGAGTCCGCGTTGCCCTTCATCGGCTGACCGCAACGATGAACGCGCGACTGCCTGCGGCTGCCGAACTCGAAGCCCGCGCAGCGCCGCTGTCGTTCGGCCCGCTGGCCGGCATCGCCGGTTTTCATCTCGCGCGTGCCACGGTGACGACGCAGACCAGCTTCCAGCGCCACATCGGCGCTGTGTTCGAGTTGAACAAGGTCGAGTTCTCGCTGTTGATGCTGGTCATGGCCAACCCGGGCATCGTGCCCAAGCGCCTGGCGCGCGCGCTGGCCGTGACAGCGCCGAAGCTGACGCTGCTGATCGACGGCTTGCAAGCGCGCCGCCTGATCCAGCGCGAGCGCAACGCCGCCGACGGCCGCTCGCAGCATCTGCTGCTGACCGAGCGTGGCCGCAAGCTCGCACGTGACGCCGCGGCGGCTGCCGAGCCGATGGAGCGCGAGTTGCTGTCGCAGCTGAGCCGGGCTGAACACGCGATGTTGATCGAGCTGCTCGGCAAATTGTCGGCGTGATTTCGGGGCGATGCCGCTTTACCTGGGCTGTTAAGAGCGCACGGTGCGACCGAATCCCGAGCACCGCAGCGAACCCGCGCAGCGGGCGTCGAATCCGCAGCCCCACAGCGGCCGGCCCCAAGCCTTGCTCGCGGACCAATGCACGTCGGCAATCGAAATCAGCCCACGGACGTTCTGTTCTTGCCCGCCCGCTTGGCCTCATACAACGCACCGTCCGCACGTTCGAGCGAACTGCCCAACGGCTCGCCGGGCTGCCACACCGTGACGCCGGCGGAGAAAGTGACGAAGACCTCGCGGCCTTCATGCATGAACAGACTCATCGACAGGCTGCGCTGCACGCGCGTCAACGCTTCCTGCGCGTCGGCCGCCGCGGTGCCGGGAAGCAACACGACGAATTCCTCGCCGCCGAAACGAGCGACGTGATCGACCGGCCGCAGCGCCGCGCGCACCTGCGCGGCCAGCGTCTTCAACGCCACGTCGCCGGCGCCGTGGCCGAGCGAATCGTTGAGCTTCTTGAAGTTGTCGATGTCGATCAGGCCGATCGCCAGCGGTTTGCCTTCGCGCACGCTGCGCGCCGACTCGACGTCGAAGGCCTGCGCCAGCCCGCGCCGGTTCGCCACTTGCGTCAGCGCATCGGTCGAGACTTCTTCCGACAGGCGCTGCAACTCGCCTTCGAGTTCGCGCACGCGCGTGTTCAGCTCATCGGCCTGCACGCGGTTGGCGCTGATGCGCGCGCTGGCGTCGGCGACTTCGGTCTGCACGCTGCGGCTGGCCGACAGCATCTGGTGCAGCACGCTGCTCATCTGCTCGCGCGAATCGGCTTGTTCGAGATCGTCGGTGCAGCGCACCAGCTCGTCGCTGAAGCGGCCGGTCTGGCCGCCCAGCGCCTGCAACTCGGACGACAGGCTCTCGACGAGCGCGCGCAACGCCGCGCGCGCGCGGTCGCGTTCACCGCGCAGGCGTTGTTGTTGCAGGCGGGTCTGCGTCAGCATGTCGGCCGCGGCGCGCACGCCGCGCACGGTCAGGCCATCGCCTTCGAGACGGGCGCGCATGGCGTCGGCCTGACCACGCGCCCAGCTCTCGTCTTCGGCCAGATCGGTCAGGCCATCGCTCAGCGCACGCACCAGCTTGCCGAGTTCATCGACCAGGTGGTGGCGTTGCAGCAGGACGCGGCGCGCCTGCGCACAGGTGGCTTCGATCTCGGCAGCCAGGCCGCGGTCGGCGCCGTGGCGGCGCCAGCGCTGCGCCTGCGCGCTCAAGTCCCGAGCGACGCCGGCGGCACCCGGGTCGTCGCCGGCCAAGGCGACGCGCACGGTCTGCTCGAAGCTCGCCGCCACCTCCGGCCAGGCGCTCGCCGTTGCGGCATGTGCGGCATCGTCGGCCTGGGCCGGCGCCGGCTCGGCGCCGGCGGGCTCGTCGAAGCGGTCGCTCGGCAGCACGTCTTTCTGCCACAGGCCGACGAGCTGCGTCAGTCGTTCGCGCAAGCGCTGGGCGTGGTTGCCGCTGCCGGCCAGCACATGCCGCACGCTGTCTTTCTTGCGCGCCACGGTCCAAACACGGCTGCCCTGCTCCAGGCCGCGCAGCAGTTGGTCGATCAGACGCGACCAGACGGCCGCATCATCCAACAGCGGCGGCGGCGCAGCTTCCTTCGGTCGCGGCGGCGCGCCGCCGACTTCGATCCAGGCGCGCGCGTAGTTCTCGGGTGTCGGCTCCTGCCGCGCCTGCGCCAGCCGCGTCAGCGTCGCCTTGGCGATCTGTGCCGACGGCAGCGGCTCGGCGCGGCCGCGGCCCGTCGCCTCGGCATCGGCCAGGCTTCTCGCCGGGCTCGCGGGCTCGCGCAGCGTCATGTGCCGCCGCGGGTGAAGACGCGCAGCGCGCCGCCGCCTTCGAGGTCGGACACGGCGCCGATCCACGGCGCCTTGCGCGGCAACACGGTCTGCTGCAACCACGTCTCCAGATCGTCGGGCGGCAGCGCCTTGGAGAACAGGAAGCCTTGCATCAGCTCGCAACCGAGGCGGTGCAGCACGTCCATCTGGCGCAGGTTCTCGACGCCTTCGGCGATCACGCGCAGACCCAACGAGCGAGCGAGCGCGATGATGGCGCTGACCACCGCCGAGCTCTGCGGCGTGATGCCGAGATCACGGACGAAGCTGCGATCGATCTTCAGCTCCGAGATCGGCAGCGTGGTCAGGTAGGCCAGCGACGAGTAGCCGGTGCCGAAATCGTCGATCGAGATCTCGACGCCGATCTCGTTCAGCCGATGAAGCGACAACGAGACGTTGTGCAAGTCCTTCATCAGGTTGTTCTCGGTGATCTCCAACTGGATCGCCTTGTGCGGCACGTCGTACGCAGTGACCGACTTGTGGATGTTCTCCACCAGATCGCTGCGCTCGAACAGGCGGCTCGGCAGGTTGACGGCGATCGAGTCGGCAAAGCCGAAGCTGACCTGCCAGGCCTTGGCCTGGCGCGCCGCCTCGCGCACCGCCCACTCCGACAGCGGCACGATGAGGCCGGTTTCTTCGGCCAGCGGAATGAAGTCGCCCGGCGGCACCAGCACGCCGTTGCGGTTCCAGCGCATCAGCGCTTCGGCGCCGACCATCTTGGCGCCGCGCACGTCGATCTTCGGCTGGTAGTACAGCACCAACTCCTGGCGCTCGATGGCCTTGTGCAGATGGCTTTCGAGCTCGATCTTCTCGCGCCCGCGCCCGCCCAGGTGCGGGCTGTACGACGTGGCCGAGTTGCGGCCGGCCGACTTGGCGGCGTACATCGCCACGTCGGAGTTGCGCATCAGATCGACCAGGTTCAGGCCGTCGCGCGGGAACATCGCGATGCCGACGCTGGCGGTGACGAAACACTCCTGCCCCGCCACCAGCACCGGATCGCGCAGGCTGTCGAGGATGCGCGTGGCCACGCGCTGCGCGTCGGCGTCGTCGGTGACCTCCGGCAACAGCGCGACGAACTCGTCGCCGCCCAAGCGGCCGACGGCTTCGAGCGTGCGGTGCGAGCGCGCGCCGGCGGCTTCGAGCGCGCCTTCCATCACCTGCTCGCTGTGGCGCACGCAGGCGCGCAGGCGGCGCGCCACTTCCATCAGCAGTTCGTCGCCGGCGGCGTGGCCGAGCGTGTCGTTGACGTTCTTGAAACGATCGAGGTCGATCAGCAGCAGCGCCGCGTTGTGGTTCAGCCGCCGCGCCTGTTCCAGCGCGCGCTCGGTGCGCCAGATCAGCTGGCGGCGGTTCGGCAGGCCGGTCAGCGCGTCGAAGTTGGCGAGGTGACGGATGCGGTCTTCGGCGACGCGGCGGTCGGTCACGTCCTGGAAGACGCCGGTGTAGCCGACGCCGTGGCCATGTTCGAACTCGGCCTCGGCCTCGACGTGGATGATGCGCTGGCGGCCGTCGAACAGCGTCACCGACACGTCGGTGGCCAGCACCGCGTTGTGGGCGACGACATCCGTCAGCATGCGCATCAGGCCGCGCCGCTGCCCCGTGCCGACGGCGCGCAGCAAGGTGCGCAGGCTCATGCGCTCGCCGACGTTGCGGCCGAGCACGCGCAGCGCTTCGGGCGACAGCCACAACTGGCCGAGTCCCTCTTCGCCCGGGCGGCCGCGCCTCCAATCGAAGCTGCCCATGCGCGCCAGGTCCTGTGCGCGCGCGAGCTTGAACTTGCTGCGCTCGAGTTCGATGCGCGTGCGCGAGGCGCGCAGCATGTAGCGCAGGCGGCCGGCGAGCAGGCTCCACTGCGTGCTCTTGACGAAGAAGTCGGTGGCGCCGGCGCGGTAGGCGCGCTCGATCGACGCGTCGTCATCGAGGCCGGTCAGCATCAGCACCGGCACCTGCGCATAGCCGCCGCGCGCGCGCAGCGCCTGGCAGGTTTCGAAACCGTCCATGCCCGGCATCAGCGCGTCGAGCACGATCATGTCCGGCGCCACGGCGTCGAGCGTTTCGAGCGCCTTGGCGCCGTCATTGGCCTCGACGACCTCGAAACCGCGCTCGCGCAAGGCGATCGCGGTCAGCAGCAGATTGACTTCGTCGTCATCGACCAGCAGCACGCGCGCGGCGCCCGACTCGGCCGGGGCATTCGCATCGCGCGGCTGCTCGTTCATCGAACGAACTCCGACGGTGACAACCACTGTGGCGACAGCGCAGCGCGGATGCGCACCGCCTCGTCGGCCAGCGCATCGAGCTGCGCCTCGAGGCCATCACGCCGGCCGTCACGCAGACGCGTCTCGACATCGGCGCACAGCGCAGACAGGGCGAGCGCGCCGACGCTGGCCGACGACGACTTCAACGTGTGGGCCAAGGCGCGCAGGGCATTCGCATCGCCGGCGGCGCGGGCCGCCTGCCACTGCACGAGCAAACGGTCGAGTGACTGCGAGTACGTCTGCAGCACGCGCTTGACCAGGCCGGTGCGGTTGTCGGGGTCGAGCTGGCGCAGGCGATCCAGGGCCACCGCGTCGAGCACGGCAGCGGCTGCGCCGCCCGCACCCGCAGTGGCTTCAACCTGCGCGGCGGGCCAGCGGGGATGAGGATTCCATCGGTACGACATGGGCAGGTTGTACGGGCAGGGCTCGGTGTCAGACACGCGCGGCGCTCGGCGCTGACTCCGGCATTCTCGCTGTCTTGCAATGTACCCCGCCGCCCGGCGCCAGGCGGCGGCGGCAGGCGCAGCGGCAACCCGGGCCGTGGCAAAAAGCACGCCACGAGCGCGGGCCATCAACCCACCTGCGCGCCGTCTTGACGCTCATTGCAGCAGCGCCGCGCTGGCCAGGGCGCGCAGCGTCGCTCGGTTGATCGCGGCTTCGCCGAGCAACAGACGTTCGGCGCTCTGGCGGATGTCGTAGATCGATTCGTTTTCGACCGCGTGCACCACCTCGAGGAACGGCTGGAACGGACCCAGGCCATCGACCAGCGCCGTGCGCACCGTCTCCGGCACCGGCACCGATTGCAGCAGCTTGGAGAACGGCTCACCGAGCATGCGGTCGAGCAGCGAGAAGACGCCGCAGATGAAGGCTTCGCTGCGCATCTGCTCGTCGGTGCCGCCGACGCTGGCGCGCACCAGCTCTTCCATCAGCAGGCCACGGCGCAGCGCGGCGAACATCACCGGCTTCATGTCGCGCTCCTTGCTCGCCGAGGCCAGCAGCAGCGCCAGCCAGCGCTTCAGGCGTTGGTAGCCGAGCAGCATCAGCGCATGGCGGAACGACGACACCTCGACGCGCAGGCCGAAAGCGGGCGAGTTGATGTAGCGCATCAGCTTGAAGGCCAGCGTCGGGTCGAGCGTGATCGCTTCTTCGAGCTTTTCGATCGGCGCTTCGGCGTCGATGCGGCGCATCAGCTCGACGATGACGTTCAGGTCGGGCGTGCGTGCCTTGCCGTTGGCCTGGATGGCATCGTCGATCGGCCAGCCGAGCACGGCCACCGCACCGCGCTGGAAGCTCGCGTTCAACTCGGCCAGCGTGCGCACACCGGCCTGCACATGCGTGATTTGCCGCGTCACGCCGGGCGGCGGCGGCGCGTCGCTGCGCCGCTCGTCCTGCACGTCGATGATCGAATGCTTGAAGCACGGCAGCACCGCGCGCGGCAACTCCGACAGCGGCCGGCCCTTCAACAGCAGCGTGTTGCCGCGGCCGAACAGCGTGTTGATGGCGTCGCTGTGGGCGATGTCGGCGGCCATGAAGGCCGGCACTTCGAGCATCAGGTTCGCACTCGGCTTGGCCAGCATCAGGTCGTGCAGCAGGCTTTCGCTGACGACGTTGAGCGAGACCTTGCCCGCGCCCTCGGGCCAGACCTCGGCCACCGCGGCCAGCAGCGCCGCGGCATCGAGCGGCATGTCCAGCCGCGCCGGAAACACCGTCAGTCGCGTCGCGCTGACCGCACGCTCGCGGTCGATCATCGGCGAATAACCGAGGACGACGTGGTTCAGGATCGGGTGGTCGGTCATGTGTTCAGGTACTGGAACAAGGACAGCTTCTGCACGCTCGCATAGGCTTGCAGCGCCGCCTGGTAGCCGCTCTGCCGATTCTGGAACAGCGAGATGGCCTCGACCATGTCCAAGTCCTCGGCTTGCGAACGTTCGGTCTGCGCCGTGACTTTGTGCTCGGCGATGCGGCCCTCGATCAGGTCGGCACGATTGAGCGTTTCACCGACACGAGAGCGCAAGCCCTGCAAGGCCCCCATCGACGCATCGACTTCGACCAGCGCACGCTGCACGCCCTGGCTGATGGCGGCGCCGCTACGCGTCGGCGCGCGCAACTCGGCCAGCGCGCGGTCGAGCGTGGCGAACACCGATTGCGAGTTCGACGACAGGCGCAGCTCGAACTCGTCGGCCGCTGTCGGCGTGCCGGCGACGGTGAACGACAGGCCGTCGATCTCGATCGCCTGGCCGCTGGTGAACGGCGCGTTGGTGAGCGCGGTGGCGGCGCCGTCCTTGGTGACGCTGAACGTGCCGCTGCCGCTGAACGTGATGCGGTAGTCGAGGTTGGCCGGATCGGCCACCGCCGGTGGGGACGTGGCAGCGAAGAAGGTCGTCGGATCGATCACGCGGCCGGCGTCGATCCACGCCCCGGCCTGGCTCGGGTTGGCCGACACGTTGCGCGTGTCGAACAAGCCGTTGCCGCTCGGCGCGGCCAGCCACTCGCGCGAGCCATCGGTGGATTGCGGCAGCGCTTCTTCGAGCGCCACCGCGTTCTCGCCGGTCGTGCCGCGAAAGACCACGCCGCCGGGGCCGTCGATGAACGGCGGCGCGGCCGAACCCTGGCCGCCGAAAAGAAACGCGCCGGCGCCGTCGCCGCGGTTGGCGGCCAGCAGCAGTTGCGAGCGCAGGGCTTGCAGGCGCTCGGCCAAGGCCATGCGGTCGCTGTCGCCGTAGCTGGCGTTGCCGGCGGCGACCAGCGTTTCACGCACCTGCTGCAACAAGTCGCCGGCTTCGCCGAGCGTCGATTCTGTGAGCGTCAGCACGCTGCGGCTGGCGTCGAGAGCGCGCTGGCTGGCTTCGTGACGCGATAGTGATGCCAGCGCACGTTCGGCGCGCGCGGCCGCAGCGGGGTCGTCGCTCGCTTTGGAAACGCGCTTGCCGCTGGTCAGGCGCTCTTGCGCATCGGTGAGTTCGCGCTGGCGCTGCTGCAAGCGTTCGAGGCCGGTGTCGAAGGCCTGGCTGGTGGACAGACGAAGCATCTCGGTCACCTTCCTGCGGTTTGGAGCAGCGTGTCGAAGACGCTCTGCGCGACTTGCAGCACTTTCGCTGCAGCCTGGTAGCTTTGCTGGAACTGGATCAGTCGAGCGGCTTCTTCGTCGAGGTTGACGCCGGTCTGCGCCGACACGCGCTCGCGCGCTTGCGCGGCCACGGCGCCCGACGAATCGGCTGCCGTGCGCGCGCTCTGCACGCCGACGCCGACGCCGGCCATCACGCTGGCATAGGCATCGGTGATCGACTCGCCGCCGACGAAGGTCTGGTCGCGCAGCGCCGCGAAGGCCAGCGCGTTGCCGTTGCTGACCCCGGGGTAGGCCGTCTGCGAAACAGAGAACCGGTCGCCGCTCGCCGGCACGCCATCGAGACGCAACTCGAAGCCGTTCAATGCGATCGGCTGGCCTGGCTGCCATGTGCCGCTGCCGCTCGACAGCAGCGCGTTGCTCGTGCGGTCGCGCAGCTCCCAGTCGTAGGCGCCGGCAGCGGACGTGAAGGTGATCGACGCCGTCTGCTGCGGATCGGCCAACGGATCGACGACGGCCAGACTCGCCACCGTCGCCGTGCCGGTGTTGGCGTTGCTGCGCTCGGCCTGCAGCGGCGATGCCGCCGCGAGGCCGCGCGGATCGTCGAGCACGCGGCGCATGTTGACCGCCGCGCGCGACACCGGTTGCAGCAGGAAGCGGTCGCTGGCCGCGGCTGCGCTGACGTTGATCGTCACGCCATCGACCGTGTCGCCGCTGGCGATGTTGCGCGCCAGGCCGTCGGACAAACGTGTCAGGACGAATTGGCCCGGCGTGGCGGCATCGGGCGCGAGCGTGTATTCGCTGGCCTGCAGCGCGCTCTCGTCGGCGATCGTCATCGACACGCTGCCGATGAAGTTGCCCGCAACGTCGCGCGCATTGCTCTGTGCGGCCAATGCCAGCGGCGCGCCGACGCTGAACAGCGCCGAGCCGGCACCGGGCGGCGTGCGCAGGTCCAGACCGAGTGCCTGCTGTTCGTTGACGCGCATTGAGAACGCAGCCGCCATGCGGCCGATCGCCGCGCGCGCGTCGGCCAGGTCTTCGTTCTGGAAGCGCAGCAGACCGCCGATGCTGCCACCGGCGAGCAACGATGAGGGCAAGGTGCGCAGCGTGCCGCCATCGTCGACGGCGATGGCGCCGCGCGTGATGTCGAACTCATCGCGCGCGTACGCCAGCGGCGTGGCCTGCGTACCGAGCACGAGGCGCTGACCGCCCGCGACGAAGACAGCGAGCGTGCCGTCGTCGGCCGGTAGCGTCGTCACCTGAAGGAACTGGCTCAACTCGGAGATGAGTTGATCGCGCTGGTCGAGCAGGTCGTTCGGCGACTGACCGGTGCCGAAGACGCGCGCGATCTGTTCGTTGACCGTGGCGATGCCCTGCGTCAGCCGGTTGACGCTGGCCACCGCGACTTGCAGGTCCTGCACCACGCCTTCCTGCAGCGCGTCGATCTGCGCGCCGGCGGCGGCGTAGCGTTGCGCCATGTCCTGCGCGCGCGCCAGCACGACCTGACGCGTTGACAGATCCTGCGGCCGGCTGGCCAGATCGACGACAGCGTTCAGAAACTGGCTCGCCGCATGGCCGAGGCCGGCTTCGCCCGGCGGGAACACCGTCTCCAGGCGCTGCAACTGTTCGAGGCGCACGCTGTCGGCCGCAGCCTGCGATGACGACATCGCCGCCTCACGCGTCAGGAACGCATTGTGCGAACGCGTGACCGCGGCCACGTCCACACCCTTGCCGAAGAAGCCGGCGCCGGTGAACTGACCCTGCGCGGTGGCCAGCTCGACCTGCTGGCGCGAGTAGCCCTCGGTGTTGGCGTTGGCAATGTTGTGGCCAATGGTTTGAAGCGCCGCGTAGTTGGCGAACATCGCGCGCGTGCCGATCGACAGCAAGGGGCTCGTCATGCCAGGCTCCGTTGCAAGCGCAAGGTGGTGTTGATGACGCGACCGAGTTTGTCGGCGTAGGCCGGATCGGTGGCGTAGCCGGCGCGTTGCAGGCCCTGCGCGAATTGCTTCGCATCGTCGGCCTTGGCGACGACGTCGCGATAACGCGGGCTCGTCTTCATCAGCCGCGCGTAGTCGGCAAACGACTCGTCGTAGCTCGAATAGGCGCGAAAGCTCTGCACCATCTTCTTTGGTTCGCCGTTGACGTATTCCGTTGTCGTGATCTTCGCCACCGGCCCCTTCCAGTCGGCGCTCGCCTTGATGCCGAACAGGTTGAAGCTGTTCGAACCGTCGGCCATGCGGATGTTCTTCTTGCCCCAGCCGGTCTCATGCGCCGCCTGCGCGACCATGAAGGCGGCCGGGATGCCGCTCTGCGCCTCGGCTTTTTTCGCCGCTTCGCCGTGCGTGGCGACGAATTCGCCGGCGCTCGTCGGCGCGCGCAGCGGTGTCGTCTGCGTCAGCTTCTGCGCCGGCGCGGCCACGCCCATCTGCCGCTCCAGCTGGCGCGCGATCGCATCGGCCAGGCCGCCCTTGATGCCGCTCATCTTGCCGGCGAACTCGGTGTCCATCATCTCGGTGCCGAGCTTGGTGCCTTCGTTGTCGAGCATGCCGCTGGCCATCGTCGCCTGGCGCATCGACTTCATCAGCTCCTGCATGAACAGCGACTCGAATTGCTTGGCGACTTCCCTGATCGCCTGCTTCGGGTCCTGCGTAGCGACGTTGCGCAGGCTGGCGAGTTGATCGACTTTCATATGACTTCGATTTCTGCGTTGAGCGCCCCTGCCGACTTCATCGCCTGCAAGATCGCCAAAAGGTCCTGCGGCGTCGCACCGAGCGCGTTCAGCGCCTTGACGACATCGGCCAGCTTCGCGCCGGCCGGCATCTGCACCAGAGAGCCGCCCTGCTGTGTGATTGCGATGTCGGCCTTGCTCGCCTGCGCCGTCGTGCCGCCGGACAACGGCCCGGGCTGGCTGATCACCGGTGAGTTGCTGATCGTCACCGACAGGCTGCCGTGCGCGACGGCGCAAGGCGCGAGCGTCACGGCGTCGTTCATCACCACCGAACCGGTGCGCGCGTTGAGCACGATGCGTGCGGCCGGCTTGGTCAGGTCGAGCGGCAGGTTCTCCACGTCGGCGAGGAAGGCGACGCGCGCATTCATCTCCTGCGGCGCGCGCACGCGGATGCCGCGGCCGTCCATCGCAAAGGCCGTGCCCTCGCCCTTCGCCGCGTTGATCGCCTTGGCGACATCGCGCGCCGTCGCGAAGTCGGCGCTGCTCACGTCGAGCTGCAAGTATTCGCCCTGCGCCAGCGGCGTCGGCACGCTGCGCTCCACCGTCGCGCCTTGCGGCACGCGGCCGGCCGAGAGGTGGTTGATCTGCACCTTCGAGCCCGCGGCCGACGCGCCGGCGCCGCCGACGATGAGGTTGCCTTGCGCCAGCGCGTAGACGCTGCCGTCGGCGCCCTTCAACGGCGTGGCGATCAACAGGCCGCCACGCAGGCTCTTCGCATTGCCGAGCGACGAGACGTTGACG
>CADEEN010000007.1:0-21023 GCA_902826345.1 uncultured Burkholderiales bacterium
CAGATCGGGCCGCAGCAGCGCAGCCTTGAGCGGAAGGCCCGGCAGCTTGTCCATGCCGGTGGGGGTGGCGTGAACGAGGCCCGTGGCGCCTTGCAATGCCAGCGCGGCATCGGTGCTGCCGCTGACGCGCGAACCGCCGTACTGCTTGTTCAACTCGGCGGCGAGCGCGTCAGCGCGTGCGCCGTCGCTGTCGACGATCACCAACGCCTGGGCCTGCATGCGGCAGATCGAATGCGCGATCGCCGAGCCCGCGCCGCCGGCGCCGAGCAGCACCACACGCGACAGGTCCGCGTCCGGCAGCGTGCGCTCGAAGCCCCAGCGCCACCCGCTGCCGTCGGTGTTGTGGCCGGTGGTCTTGCCCTCGCGGAAGACGACGGTGTTGACCGCGCCCATCGCCCGGGCTTCGTCGGAGAGATCGTCGAGCAACGGGATCACCGCCTGCTTGCACGGGTAGGTGATGTTCAGGCCGGCGAAGCCCATCGTCTTGGCAGCGGCGATCAAGGTCGGCAAGGCGTCGATGCCCTGCCCGGCCTTGTCCAGATCGATCAGTTGGTAGTGAAGGCGCAGGCCCTGGGCCCGCGCTTCCTCTTCCTGCATCGCGGGCGTGAGCGAGCGCTGGATGCCAGCGCCGATCAGCCCGCACAGTAGCTTCTGACTCACTTGCGGATCTTGTCCAGCTCGGCCATCACTTCGGCCACCGTGGCTTCGCCGACGGTCGCCGCATGCTTGGCGATCACCGGCTTGACCTTCTCACGGAACTTCGCCGCCTCGGCCGGCGACAACTCGGTGACGGCCATGCCGCCCTTCTTGATCGCATCGAGCGCGGTGGCCATGCCGGCACGCGACTGCTCGCGTTGGTACTTGGCCGACTCGCCGGCCGCCTCTTCGAGGATCTTCTTTTCGGCCGGCGTCAGCGTGTCCCAGACCTTCTTGCTGAAGATCACCGACTGCGGGTTGTACTGGTGGTTGGTGATCGCCAGGTGCTTCTGCACTTCCCAGAACTTGTTGGCCGCGATCACCGTCAGCGGGTTCTCCTGGCCGTCGATCGCCTTGCTCTCCAGGCCGCCGTAGACCTCGGGGAAAGGCATCGGCGTCGGGTTCGCGCCGAGCGACTTGACCCAATCGACGTTGATCGGGTTCGGAATCACCCGCAGCTTCAGGCCGTCGATGTCGGCCACGGTGTTGATCGGCTTCTTGCTGTTGGTGATGTTGCGGAAACCGAGTTCCCAGAAGGCCAGGCCGACGATGCCTTTTTCTTCGAGCTTGCCGTGCAGCTTCTTGCCGACCGGGCCGTCCATGATGGCGTCGGCTTCCTTGGCGTTGGCGAAGAGGAACGGGAAATCGACGATCGTCATTTCCTTGGCCACCGAGGCCAGGATGCCGCTGTTCATCGACACCATTTCGAGCGTGCCGCCTTGCAGCGCGGTGACGTTGGCCTGGTCGCTGCCGAGCTGGCCACCGGGGAACAGTGAGACCTTGATCTTGCCGCCGCTCTTGGCCTGCACGATCTCGGCGAACTTCTTCATGCCAAGCTCGATCGGGTGGCCGACCGGGTTCTGCGTGGCGAACTTGATCGTGCGCTCTTGCGCGAAGGAGGTGCCGACGGCGGCGAGCGCCGCGATGGCGACGAGGGACTTGATGAACGAACGCTTCATTGGTGGATGTCTCCTGGGGTCAGGTTGGGGTTGGGAAATCAATACGAGCTTCAATAGAAAAGTTTGAGCGGCCAGAGCACGATCTGCGGGAACAGCACCAGCAGGAGGAGCACGCCGAACTGCGCGATCATGAAAGGAATCACGCCGCGCGTGACCTCGTCCATCTTCATCTTGCCGACGCCGGCGACGACGTTGAGCACCGTGCCGACCGGCGGCGTCACCAGGCCGATGGCGTTGTTCATGATGAAGAGCACACCGAAGTACACCGGATCGATCCCCGCGGCCTTGACCAGCGGCATCAGCACGGG
This sequence comes from uncultured Burkholderiales bacterium, assembly GCA_902826345.1. Lineage (GTDB taxonomy): Bacteria > Pseudomonadota > Gammaproteobacteria > Burkholderiales > Burkholderiaceae_C > CADEEN01. The sequence goes on from CADEEN010000007.1 coordinate 1,964, forward strand.
GGTGAGGATGAGGATCGTCGGCGTCATGTCCATCGCCGTGCCGACGGCGATGACGATCAGCATGATGACGAACATCAACAGCATCGGCTGGTCGAGCAAGGGCTCGAGCAGCGCGATCAGCTCCTGCGGCAGTTGCGCCACGGTGATCAGCCAGGCGCTGACCATCGCCGCGGCAACGAGGAACATGATCACCGCGGTGGTCTTGGCCGCCGAGACGAAGACGTCGTAGAGCTGCGACAGCTTCATCTCGCGATAGATGACCGTGGCGACGAAGAGTGCGTACACGGCGGCGACGACCGCCGCCTCGGTGGGCGTGAAGACGCCGAGCTTCAGGCCGACGAGGACGATGAACGGCAGCACCAGCGCCCAGGTCGAGTCGCGCAGCGCCTTCAACTTCTCGGCGCCGCTGGCCTTGGGCGGCGGCGTGATCTTCTCCTTCTTCGCCACCAGGTACCAGGCGATGGCGATCGCCATGCCCATCAGCAGGCCGGGCACGATGCCGGCGAGGAACAGGCGCGTGATCGAGACGTTGGCGGCGACGCCGAAGATGACGAAGGCGATCGACGGCGGAATGATCGGCGCGATGATGCCGGCCGAGGCGATCAAGCCGCCTGACTTGGCCTTGTCGTGGCCGGCCTTGACCATCATCGGCAGCAACAGCGCCGCCAGCGCCGCGGTGTCGGCCACGGCCGAACCCGACAGCGCCGCCATCAGCACGGCGGCCAGGATGACGACGTAGCCGAGGCCGCCGCGCTTGTGACCAACGAGCGTCAGCGCCAGGTTGACGATGCGGCGCGACAAGCCGCCGACGTTCATGATCTCGCCGGCGAGCATGAAGAACGGCACTGCCAGCAGCGGGAAGCTGTTGGCGCCCTCGATCAGGTTCTGCGCCAGGATCTGGGCGTCGAAGTTGCCCAGGTAGACCATCAGCGCGACGCCGCACAGCAGCAGCGAGTAGGCGATCGGCACGCCGAGGGCCATCGCGGCGAGCAGCGCGCCGAGGAATACGGCGACGGTCATTTGATTTCTCCGTCGGCCTTGATGTGCGCCAGGTCTTCGGACTCCTGCACCGTCACCAACTCATCGTCGCGCAGCTTGCCGGTGGCAAGCTTGGCGAGCTTCAAGGCATGGAATACGGCGGCCGAGATGGCGAAGACGATGCCGGCGATCGGCAACCACGCCATCGACCAGCCGGTCACCGGCGCCTCGACCTCCCAGCTGATCTTGCTCTGCGCCCAACTGCCCGACAGCACCAGCCAGACGACATACAGCATCAGCGTCTCGCCGATCGCCAGGCAGACCTTCTTGCCGGTGGGACCGAGCCGGCTGACGAGCATGTCGGTGCCCAGATGGCCGTTCTCCTTCAGCGCGATGATCGCTCCGAGGAAGGTCATCCAGACGAAGGCCCAGCGCGACAGCTCTTCCGAGAACGTGATCCCGGAGTTGAAGCCGTAGCGCAACACCACGTTGCCGAACACCATCAGCACCATCGCCGCAAGCAGCAGCACGAGCAACAGCTCGAGCAGCTTGCAGTAGGCGGCGGTGGCCTTGTCGAGCCAGTCCATGAGGCTTGTCTCCTTGCAGGCGAATAATGTACGAACTGGTTAGTTTTTTAACTCGGGAAAACCCGTACGCATGCTTTCCGCGTTTCCAGCGTGCGGGACGTTACTACCTGCGTGCGAAACGCACCACCATTTCGATGATGCTGTCGCGGCGCGCCACCATGGCCCGCGGCGAGTCGAGATCACGCTCGAAGATCAGCGCGAAGGTGTGCCGGTTGGCGACGTTGAACACCGCCAGCGCGCTGATCGACATGTGCAGGTCGATCGCATCGAGCCCGGCGCGGAACACGCCGGACTTCTGGCCGCGCTCGATGATGCGCGTCAGGCTGTCGATCGCCGGCACGTTCAACTTGCGGATCATCTTGCTCTGCGCCAGGTACTCGGCGCGGTGGATGTTTTCGCTCTGTACGAGGCGCACGAACTCGGGGTGCGCCCACTGGTAGTCCACCGTGTGGCCGACCAGCCGGCGCAGCGCATCTTCGGGCGCCAGGTCGTCGAGATGGGCCTCGGATTCGATCTGGCGGATGCGCCGGTACGACTCTTCGAGCACCTTGAGGTACAGGCCCTCCTTGCTGCCGAAGTAGTAATAGATCATGCGCTTGCTGGTGCGCATGGCCTCGGCGATGGCATCGATGCGCGCGCCGGCCAAACCCTTTTCCGCGAACTCGCGCGTGGCGACTTCGAGGATGTCGGCCATCGTGCGCTCGGGGTCGTTGGTGCGCGGCGCGGCCTTCTTGCTCTTGGCCTTGGCCGTCTTGCGCAGCGGCGCAGAATGTACTGTTCGGTTCATTCGGCCAGTTTAGGCCGAGAAGTGTGGGCGCGACAAGCACCCGAGTTCAGCAGACCGAGGACTTTCCAAGCGACCGCCGCGGATCTGGCTCTGCCAGGCCGCTGGCGGTGCCCCCTTGAGGGGGAGGCGGCGAAGCCGCTTCGGGGGTGGGCGACATCAACACTCGACGATATTCACCGCCAGGCCGCCGCGCGCCGTTTCCTTGTACTTGGTCTGCATGTCGGCGCCGGTTTCGCGCATCGTCTTGATGACCTTGTCGAGCGAGACGAAGTGCGTGCCGTCGCCGCGCAGCGCCATGCGCGCGGCGTTGATCGCCTTCACCGACGCGATCGCGTTGCGCTCGATGCAGGGGATCTGCACCAGGCCGCCGACCGGGTCGCAGGTCAGGCCCAGGTGGTGCTCCATGCCGATCTCGGCGGCGTTCTCCGTCTGTTCGGGCGTGCCGCCCATGACCGCGCACAAGGCGCCCGCGGCCATGCTGCAGGCCACGCCGACCTCGCCCTGGCAGCCGACCTCGGCGCCGCTGATGCTGGCGTTCTCCTTGTAGAGCATGCCGATGGCGGCGGCCGTGAGCAGGAAATCGATCACGCCCTTGTCGGTCGCGCCGGGCACGAAGCGCGTGTAGTAGTGCAGCACCGCGGGCACGATGCCGGCCGCGCCGTTGGTCGGCGCGGTGACGACGCGGCCGCCGGCAGCGTTTTCCTCGTTGACGGCCAACGCGTACAGGTTGACCCAATCGAGCACCTGCAGCGGATCTCGCAAAGCCGCCTCGGGATGCGCAGTCAGGTCACGATGCAACTGCGCCGCGCGGCGCTTGACCTTGAAGCCGCCCGGCAGCACACCGTCGGTGGCGCAGCCGCGCTTGACGCACTCCTGCATCACGCGCCAGATGTTGAGCAAGCCGGCCTCGGTGTCGGCGTCGCTGCGCCAATGGCGCTCGTTGCGGCGCACGACATCGGCGATCGAGCCGCCGATCTCCTGCGCGCGCACGAGCAATTCGTCGCCGCTGTGGAACGGGTGCGGCAGCACCGCAACGTCGGGCGCGATCACCTTCTGCCGGCTGCCGTCGGCCGCGACCTCGTCGCTGACGACGAAGCCGCCGCCGACCGAGTAGTAGGCGCGGTTGGCGATCTCCGCGCCGCCGCCGTCGAAGGCTTCGAAGCGCATGCCGTTGGCGTGGAACGGCAGCGTCTCGCGGCGGTGGAAGACGAGGTCGGTCTTCTCGTCGAAGCCGATCGCGTGGCCGCCCTGCAAAGACAACCGGCCGCCGCCGCGAATCGATTCGAGCAGCGCCGGAATCGCCTCCACGTCCACCGTGTCGGGCTCTTGCCCGGCCAGCCCGAGCAGCACCGCCTTGTCGCTGCCATGCCCTTTGCCGGTGGCGCCGAGCGAGCCGTAGAGCTGCGCGCGCACACGCGCCGTGCGCTCCAACGGGCCGTCGTGCGCCAGGCGCAGCGCGAACAGTCTGGCTGCGCGCATCGGCCCCACGGTGTGCGAGCTGCTCGGGCCGATGCCGATCTTGAAGAGGTCGGAAACGCTGATGGCCACGGTGTCGCCTCGGTTGTGCCCTGTTCGGGCTGCGCATTATCGGCCGCGGGCTGGTCCGCCGAATCATTGAAATGGCCGGCGAGGGACACGCTAGACGGGATGCGATGCAAGGCTCAAAACACAGCGATGCCCAGAGGCATCGCGAGCATTTGCAACGCCGCAGCGCGCTCGTATCGCGTGGGCAGCGCCGATCCGATTTCAGTGATTCAGCGGACTAGAGCGTGATGCTGCTGCGCAACAGACGCGACGCGATGCGCGGATCATCGGCATCGGTGACCAGGCACAGCTCTACCGTGCGCCCGTCCTGGCGCGCCGCGATGCCTTCGACCTTCTCGCGGCCGGGCAGTGCGAACAGCGCCTGCACCTCGCCCTGCGCCGTCATCACGCCGACCGCGCTGCCCAAACAGGCGCCATCGGCGACGCTGTCGTCGGTGGCTTCGGCCACCGCCGTGAAAACCCAGCGGCCGTCCGCCAGCGCAGCGCCATCGGTGAAGGTCAACGGCACGTCCTGCACCGCGCCGAGGCGGTGGCGGCGAATGCGTTGTGGCATCGGCGCCGGGCCGATGCCGTGCAGCCAGCGCAGCACAAAGGCGAGCGGATAGTGCAGCGAGGCATTGGGCGACCCGCTCTGATGGCCGCGCTGCAAGAGCACGAATTCGTGCTGCGAGATGAACGCACCTTCGATGTTCAGCTCGTCGAAGCGCTTGCCGAGCGGCTCGTACAACGCCGTCAGATCGATGTGCTGCGCCGACGACGCCGGTTTTCCGCCAGTGTCCAACGCGATCCAGGCGCCGCGACAGCGGTTCTGCCGCGAGCCGGAGCCCAGCGCCATCAGAGCACCATGCGGCGCTGCCCGGCTCGCCGGCAGCAGCAGCAAGGTCTCCGTGTCGGGCTTGCGCAGCTTGCGCGCTTTCTTGCCGGCCGGCAGCACGCCATCGAACAGCGGCACCGTGCGTCCGGGCTTGCGCACATCGTCGAACCACGCCAGCACATGCTCGTCATCGCCGATCACGTAGGCGCACCCGTGTGCGCAGACCAGCCCGCTGGCCGCACCCAGGTGCCGCTGTCCCGGCGTGTGGGTGTACCGGTGCAGCGTCAGCTCACGCAAGCGCTCGACGATCAACATCGAGCGCTTGCGACAGTCCTCAGACTATTCGACGCTGTTGCAGCTCGGGGCGCAGACCATTTCGGCCCGGCCCAGCACGCGCTTGGACTTCAACTGCGCTGCCTGCCGGTGCCGGCCGCACAGGAAACACGAGCGCGTGTGGCCCGTGCCGGTGAAGGGCGAACCGGACACCTTGGCCGCATAGCGCAGGCCGTTTTCCGAGACTTTGGTCGAGGGGGTCGCTTTGCTCATAAAGCGTATTGTCGCAGGGTCGAGGGCTGCGGGTAAACACAGGCTCATTCGCTCATCTGGGGCGCACGTTGCGCCACGCGGTGCCGCTGGCGGCGGCACACCGCGGCGAGCTGGTGCAGAAGTTCACCGTGGTGATCCGCGGCGCCGTCAAGGGCCTGCTGTCGCTGCTGCCGGGCGTCGGCGCCACATTCGTCTGGGCACCGGTGGCGCTGTACTTCCTGTTCACCGGCGCACTCTGGCAAGGCGCGGCGCTGATCGCCTGGGGCGTGCTCGTGATCGGCCTGACGGACAACATACTGCGGCCGATCCTCGTCGGCAAGGACACGCGCCTGCCCGACTACGTGGTGCCGATGACGACGCTCGGCCGCATGGTGGTCTTCGGCATCAAGGGCTTCGTGCTCGGCCCGGCGATCGCGGCGATGTTCCTCGCCGTGTGGCAGATCTACGGCGCCGTGCGGACGCAGGACGAAGGCGGCCGTGCACCGTGAACGTCGCGGCGGCTCATGTGACGTCGGCCAACGCCAGTAACGCGCTCGCCAGCTCGCGCGGCGCTGTCACCATCGCGTTGTGCCCGGTGCGCAGCGCCATGAACTTCCAGCCTGGGTCGTCGCGCACCTTCGCGGCAAACTGGCCGAACGAGCCGCTGGCCGGCAGGGCGCAGGCGATGTAGGCGCGCGGCAAACCGGCGCCGGCCGGCGCCGTCAGGCGCACGGCTTCGTTGAACGTCGCAAACGGTTGCCTGACGACGCGCTCGTCGATCCAGGCCAGGTCCGCCGCATCCGTCACGCCGAGCGCGGACGCGGGTACCGGCGGCACGAAGCCGGTCTCGGCGCCGACCCTGACGATGGCCTCGCGCCGCTGCAGCGGCAGCAGGTAATCGACCACGCGCTTGCCGTCTTCGGGTACGAAGGCGTCGAGGTAGACGAGCTGGCGAATGCGCGCGCGCTCGCGCTCGGCCAACAAGCTGATGACCATGCCGCCGTAGCTGTGGCCGACGAGGATCACGTTGCGCAGGTCGTGCATCTGCAGCACGGCCTGCACGTCTTGCACATGCGTGTGCAGCGTGGTCTCGCGGCCGCCGAGATGGGCGCGCTCGCCCAGGCCGGTCAGCGTCGGCGTGTGCACCTCGCAGCCGGCCCGCGCGAGCCACGGCGTCAGCTGGCGCCAGCACCAGCCGCCATACCAGGCGCCGTGCACGAGGACGAAGGTCGGCACGGCCGAGCCGACGGCGCGCTTGGCGGCGGGCGTCGTGCAGGCCGCTGCGGATGCGGCCAGGCCGAGCGCCATCTGCTGTGCGAAGCGGCGGCGCGGCGGCGTGGCGGCTGACGGTTCAACGGGCTGCGAGGGCATCGCTGCGACTCCTTTTCGGCGACGGCACGAGCGGCGGCGCATCGAGCACGACGACACGGCCGGCCAGCGCCTGGCGCTCGGTGTGACGGCTCGCCGCCAACTGCGAGAACTCGCGCGGCGTCAGCGAGGCGAAACGGCGGAAGGCGCGGTGCAGGTGCGACTGGTCGGCAAAGGCGTGGTCGGCCGCGGCGCGGCACAGCGCATCACCGCCGGCCAGCGCCATCGCCGCACGCTGGAAGCGCACCAGGCGCGCATACGCGGCGGGTGACACGCCCAGCCAGAAGCGGAAGTCTCTCTCCAGTTGACGCTGCGAAACCCGCAGCCCGCGGCGCAGCGCGGCCAGATCCGGTGGGCCCGTGTCGTGCTGGATCAGCGCGGCGGCCTCGGCCACGCGCTGCTGCGGCGCGCCGAGGCGGTGGCGCAGTCCGATGCGGCGCTCGATCCAGGCGCCGAACAGCGCCGTGCGCCGTTGCGGGTCGGCCTCGGCCTGCAGCGCATCGCGCAAGGCGAGCCGCTCGCCCTTGCCGCAGAACTGCGACAGCAAGAGACGCCGGTCGGTCACGCCGTCGAGCGGCGCGCGCAGCAGCGCCAGCAAGCCTGCGGGCGTGAGCAATGCAAAGGCCAGCTCGCCAGGCGCGCGCGAGCAAAAGCGCTCGGGCCGCGTGCGCAGCAGCGTCACCGACATCTCGAGCGCGGGCTGCGCCTGGCCGCAATGCACCGTGGCCATGAACAGGTCCGTCGGCAGCGCCAGGTGCTGCGCCCGCGCGTCGCGCCCGGGCGTGACCAGCCAGCCCAGAGCCGCCACGTGTTGCGGCAACGTGCGGCTCATGACGGCGCCAGCACGGCGCGAGCGCGCGCAGCCACCAGGTCGGGCAACGGCGTCGTGCGGCGCGCGACCTTGTCGAGATAGCCGACGACGAGCTCCATCGACGCCACCTCCTCGGCCGTTTCGCTGTTGCGCATGCGGTGCAGGTAGCGCAGCGTCTTGCTGCGCAACTCGAGCAGCTCGGTGGCCACGTCCAGCAGCGAGCCGGGCAGCACTTCGCGCCGGTACTGGATGCGCTGGTCGAGCGCCACCAAGCCGCGGTTCTGCGCTGCCAGGAAACTCGGCGTGAGGCCGATGCGCGCCAGAAAGTGCCACGACGCTTCGTCGAAACGCGCCACGTACGACTGCACGTTCATGTGCCCCACGTGGTCGATGCACCAGGGGTAGACGAAGCCGCGGTAGGTTTCGAATTGGCGTGCCGTCATGACGAGCGCTTGAACCTTGCACCGGCGGCCCCAGCGACGAGATGCGCCAGCGCTCGTTCGATGACCGTCGGGTCGCTCAGGATGCGCCGATGCGACAGGCCTTCGGTGGTGTGCAGTTGCACCGCCGGCAGCGCGCGCAGCAGCGCTTCGGAGTTTGCCAGCGGCGCCATGCGGTCGGCGCGGTCGTGCACCAGCAGCACCGGTGCGGCGACGCGCGCGCCCAACCACGGCGCTTCGAATTGCTCCAACGCCATCGCTTCGTCGGTCTCGATGCGAGCGCGCATGCGCATCAGCAACTCCGGCCGCAGACCGAAGGCCTCGCCGAACCAGCGCAGCACCGATGCCGGCGACGACGACGGCGCCAATGCCACCAGCCGCTGCGCGCGCAGACCCTGCGCCATCGCATGCAGGCTGGCCACGGCGCCCATCGAGTGGGCGACGACGGCCTCGAACGGGCCCCAACGGCGCTCGGCCTCGAACAGGCAACGCACGATCTGCGGCATGGTGCAGCGCCAGCCCGCGCTGCGGCCGTGCGCGGGCAGGTCCATCAGCACGGGCTCGAAGCCGGCGCCGGCCAGCGCCTCGCCGAGCGGACGCATCTGCAGCGCGTCGCCGGCCCAGCCGTGCACCAGCAGCACGCGCGGGCGATCGGCGGCCACGGTTTGCAAACGCAGCAAGGCAAAACCGTCGCGGCCCGTGTGCAACTGTTCGAGCTTCCAAGGACGCGGCACGCGGCGGCGCGAAGACAGCTTGGTAGGCAGCGGCGTGAAGAAGAGATGCACGGCGCAGCGCGTGGCCAGCGAGGGTGCGAGCTGGTCGGCCATGCGCAGCGCGACAGCTGCACAGCGGGCGAGCCGGCTTTGCCCGAACGCCAAGCCGGCGGCCGATGGATTGGTGAATGCGTCAGTCGTCATCGGCGCGATTACGCACAGCCGACCCCGTGCGCGTATTGGACAAAAGCGGCAGCGGAGCGCCTGCGGTGTTGCAGAAGCTGTCAGACATTTCCTACGCACACGCAACCTCAACACCACTGTGAGCGCCTGTTCTTGCGTGTCAGGATGCGGGTTGTTCAGCAATGCGGATGACGATGCGTCAGGGTTCCAACAACAACGTTTTGCCCGGTCCGGCCGATCCGCCCGGCTTGCCGTCGTCAGCCAGCCTGTTTCTGGATTTCGACGGCACGCTGGTGTCGTTGGCTTCGCGGCCTCAGGACGTGTCGGTCGCCGCATGGGTCGTGCCGACCTTGCAATCTCTCGGGCACAAGCTGCAAGGGGCGCTGGCCATCGTCAGCGGACGGCCGCTGACCGCCATCGATGCCTTCCTTCATCCCCTGCTGTTTGCGGCAGCGGGCGGGCACGGCGTGGAGCGGCGAAGTGCGAGCGGGCAGATCGAAGTGCGCGAAGCGCCGCCGCCGACGAACGTGGTGTCTTGCGCCCGCCTTCTCGCCACGCTGCACGATGGATTGCTCGTCGAATCCAAGCCGAGCGGCGTGGCGCTGCACTACCGCTTGAGACCCGAGTTGGGTGTGCTGTGTCGCGAGCAACTTGCACAAGCGCTGGCTGCGTCGCCCGATGCTGCGCTCGAATGGGAGTTGCTCGATGGGCACTTCGTGTGCGAGTTGAAGCAACGAGCCGTCTCCAAGGGTGGCGCCGTGCGCGCCTATCTGAGCGAGGCGCCGTTCGTCGGCCGGCTGCCGGTGTTCGTTGGCGACGACGTGACCGACGAAGACGGCATCCGCGCGGTGCAGGCCGTGGGCGGCTTCGGCATCCGTGTCGGGCCGGGCCGCAGCGAGGCACGCTATCGGCTGGCCGACACCGACGCCGTCGCCGCCTGGCTCGGCCGAGCCGCTGCCGACGCAACCAGCGCCGAGCGCAAGGAGCACGCGCCGTGAACGCCGCCGCCAACCTGAACCTGGGCATGATCGGCAACTGCACGATCAGCGCGCTGATCGACGCGCAAGCGCGCGTGGTCTGGTGCTGCATGCCGCGCTTCGACGCCGACCCGGTGTTCCACGCGTTGCTCGACTCGGCCGACGGCATCGGCGAAGACGGCGGCTCGCAGGTGCTGCTCGAAGGTTGCGTGCGCGCTGAGCAGGCCTACGACGAAAACACCGCCATCCTGCGCACGCGCCTGTTCGATGCCGACGGCGGCGGCATCGAGATCACGGATTTCGCGCCGCGCTTCATCAGCCACGACCGCACGTTCCGGCCGATGATGCTGGTGCGCCGCGTGCGCCCGCTCAAAGGCTCGCCGCGCATCCGCTTGATCGTGCGCCCGCGCGCCGACTGGGGCCGCACGACGCTGGCGCGCACGCGCGGCAGCAACCACGTGCGCTTCATCGGCCCCGAGCTGACGATCCGCCTGACAACCGATGCGGCGATCACCTACGTGCTGAACGAAACCGCGTTCACGCTCAATGGCCCGATCAGCCTGCTGCTGGGCACCGACGAAACGCTCGAAGGCGGCGTCGAAGAAACCGCGCGCCGACTCGAAGAGCACACCGCGCACTACTGGCGTCACTGGACGCGTCGCCTGGCGCTGCCGCTGGAGTGGCAGCCGGCCGTGATCCGCGCGGCGATCACCCTGAAGCTGTGCCTGTTCGAAGAAACCGGCGCCATCGTCGCGGCAATGACGACGAGCATTCCTGAAGCGCCGGGCAGCGAGCGCAACTGGGATTACCGCTACTGCTGGCTGCGCGACGCGTTCTTCGTCGTGCGCGCGCTCAACAGCCTGTCCGAAGTCGGCACGATGGAGGACTACCTGCGCTGGCTGCGCGACGCCGTCGGCAGCACGGTCGGCGAGCACATCCAGCCGCTGTACGGCATCGGCCTGGAGCGCGAGTTGCCGGAGCGCACCATCGAGCACCTCGGCGGCTACTGCGGCCACCGGCCGGTGCGCGTCGGCAACCAGGCCGCCGAGCACTTCCAGCACGACGTCTACGGCAACATCGTGCTCGGCGCCGCGCAGGCGTTTCACGATCACCGCCTGCTGCGCCGCGGCACGCGCGAGGAGTTCGCGCTGCTCGAAGTCGTCGGTGAACGCGCCTTCGCCATTCACGACCAGCCCGATGCCGGCATGTGGGAGTTGCGCACGCGCGCGCGCGTGCACACCTCGTCGGTGCTGATGAACTGGGCGGCCTGCGACCGCCTGGCGAAGATCGCCGAGACCTTCGACCTGGCCGAGCGCGCCGCGCTGTGGCGCGAGCGCGCCGACCTGATCCGCGCCAAGGTGTTGAAGCAGGCGTGGAGCGAGGAGCGGCAAGCCTTCGTCGAGAGTTTCGGCGGCCGCGAGCTCGATGCCAGCGTGCTGTTGATGGCCGAGGTCGGCATGATCGAGCCGACAGACCCGCGCTTCGTCGCCACGGTCGATGCCTTGGAGCGTGTGCTCTGCGACGGCCCCTACATGCGCCGCTACGAGGCGCCGGATGATTTCGGCCTGCCCGAGACCTCGTTCAACATCTGCGCCTTCTGGCGCATCGACGCGCTGGCCCGCATCGGCCGCAAGGAGCAGGCGCGCGAAATCTTCAACGCGCTGCTGGCGGTGCGCAACCCGCTCGGGCTGCTGTCGGAGGACACGCATCCGGTGACCGGCGCGCTGTGGGGCAACTTTCCGCAGACGTATTCGATGGTCGGCATCATCAACGCGGCGATGCGGCTGTCGCAGCCGTGGGACTCACGGATCTGATGAGCAGCTCCGGCCGCCTCGTCATCGTCTCCAACCGCGTCGGCGATCCGCGCAAGGCCGCGGCGGGCGGCTTGGCGGTGGCGCTCGGTGATGCGCTGGCCAAGAGCGGCGGCCTGTGGTTCGGCTGGAGCGGCAAGGTCAGCGAAGACCGCGCCTCGGGCGAGGTGCACCGTTCACGCTCCGGCCCGGTCGAACTGGTGACGATGGATCTGTCGCAGGCCGACCACGACACCTACTACGCCGGCTACTCGAACCAGGCGCTGTGGCCGGCGCTGCACTACCGGCTCGACCTGGCTGACTTCGCCGCCGGGTTCTTCTCCGGCTACCAGCGCGTCAACCGCCTGTTCGCGCACAAGCTCGCCGCCATGCTGCGACCCGACGACGTGATCTGGGTGCACGACTACCACCTGATCCCGCTGGCCGACGAGCTGCGTGCGCTCGGCTGCCGACAGCGCATCGGCTTCTTCCTGCACATCCCGCTGCCGCCGCCGCCGATCCTGGCCGCGATACCGGGCCACAAGTGGCTGATGCGTTCGTTCTTCGCTTACGACCTGGTGGGTCTGCAGACACGCTCCGACGCCGATCACTTCGCGCGCTTCGTGCAGGAGGAAGCCGGGGCGACAGCGCTCGGCGACGGCGGCTTCGAGGCGCTGGGCCGGCGCGTGATCGCGCGGCCATTCCCGATAGGCATCGACGTGGCCGAGTTCCAGCGCCTGGCCGGCAGCAACGATTCGCGGCAGACCGAAGCCATGCTGAAGAAGCAGTACGGTCACCGCCAACTGCTCGTCGGCATCGACCGGCTCGACTACTCGAAAGGCCTGCCGCATCGCTTTAGGGCGTTCCGCGAGTTGCTGGCCAACTATCCGGAGAACCTCAACAGTGCGACGTTGATCCAGATCGCCTCGCCGACGCGCGAGAGCGTGTCGGCCTACGAAGAGTTGCGGCGCGAACTCGAGGGCCTGGCCGGCGAGATCAACGGCGCCCATGGCGAGCTCGACTGGATGCCGATCCGCTACCTGCACCGCACCTGGGCCCGGCGCCGTCTGCCGGCGCTCTACCGCTGCGCGCGGGTGGCGCTGGTGACGCCGCTGCGCGACGGCATGAACCTGGTCGGCAAGGAGTACGTGGCGATGCAGGACGAGGCCGATCCGGGCGTGCTGGTGTTGTCGCGTTTCGCCGGTGCAGCCGAGCAGATGCGTCAGGCGCTGCTGGTCAATCCGTACGACATCCCGGCGACGGCGCAGGCGATTCAGCGTGCGCTGCGCATGCCGCTGGCTGAGCGGCAGGAGCGGCATGCGGCGCTGCTTGCGCACATCCGCGAACATGACGTGCACGAGTGGAGCCGCACGTTTCTCGACACGTTGTCGGCGGTCGAGATGCGGACGCACCAGGCGGCTTGAGTCGGCGGCTGGCCTGCCCGGCAGGACTCGAACCTGCGACCCCCAGCTTAGAAGGCTGGTGCTCTATCCAGTTGAGCTACGGGCAGTCGCTGCGGGCACTGTGGTCGGGGTGGCGGGATTCGAACTCGCGACCTACTGCTCCCAAAGCAGTTGCGCTACCAGGCTGCGCTACACCCCGACGGAGGCGCGATTCTAGCTTTCGACGCGCTCGGCACGTGGAATGTCCGGCGCCGGCAATGCCAACTGGCGCGACACCGACTGGCATTGGCGGATGTGCTGCTCGCAGACGTACTTCAGCGCACCGAAGGTCAGCATCGCCGACACCGCCTGCCCGGCGATCGGCACGAACTTGGCGGCCTGCTGGGTCGTCAGGCGCACGCCGACCATCTTCAGCACCTGGATCACCAGCTCGCGCGTGACGATGCGGCCGACGAGCATGCCGGTGCCGGTGCTGAGCGTCTTGTAGACGACGAGCTTGCGATCGGGCGCGAGCTGCTCGATCTGCTCGGGCGTGAGGCCGAAGGCGCGGTTGATCTCGGGCAGCAGCTTGACCAGCACGCCGACGTCGGTCAGCCAGTCGAGGCCGGGGATCGGCACCATGGCCACGCCGGCGGCGAACATCGCGCGTTGCGTGACCAGCTTTCGGCATTGGCGCGCGATGGCCTCGCTCGGGTCTTCGATGGGTGCGGCGGCGGCTGCGCTGCGCTTTTTCATGATGGCGCCTTGTCGAGCACGATCACGCCGTCGGCGTCGGCGACGATCCAGTCGCCGGGCTGCACCGTCACGCCCTGAAGCCGCACGGTGACATCGCGCCGGCCTTCGCCGCGCTTCTGGCTGCGCAGCGCCGGGTTGCGCTCATGCGCATCGCACAGATCGCAGGTGGAAGGAACGCTCATGCGATGTCGCCTTTCATGTGCACGGGACAACGGGACTCGGCGTTGAACGCGGCCACCGATAATCGGCCGACGCCTCTGCAGCACCCACACCATGAGTTTGACCTATCGCCTCGCCCTCGGCGCATTGATGGCCTTTTTCTCCTTGTCGGCTGCGGCGCAGGAAACGCCGCAGATGAACCTGCCGGTGGTGCAGCTACAAGCCGGCATGCACAACATCCGCGCCCAGGTGGCCACCACCGGCGAGCAGCGCGCCACCGGCCTGATGCACCGCCGCGAGATGCCGCAGCACGAGGGCATGCTGTTCGTCTTCGAGCAGCCGTCGGTGCAATGCTTCTGGATGAAGAACACGCTGCTGCCGTTGTCGATCGCCTTTCTTGCCGACGACGGCACGGTGGTCAACATCCGCGAGATGCAGCCGCAGGCGCTCGACAGCCATTGCTCCGACAAGCCGGTGCGCTACGTGCTCGAAATGAACCAGGGCTGGTTCGCCAAGCGCGGCGTCAAGGCGGGCGCGAAGCTCGGCGGCGAGCTGTTCGCCAAGCGACCGCAGTAGCCGCTGCAAAGAAAAAAGCCCGCCGCAGCGGGCTTTTCCTCGACACGAATCGATCAGCCGAAATTCTTCTCGGCGAAGGTCCAGTTGGCGAGCTTGTCGATGAAGGTTTCAACGAACTTCGGCCGCAGGTTGCGGTAGTCGATGTAGTAGGCGTGCTCCCACACATCGACCGTCAGCAGCGCCTTGTCGCCGGTGGTCAGCGGCGTGCCGGCAGCGCCGGTGTTGACGATGTCCACCGAGCCGTCGGCCTTCTTCACCAGCCAGGTCCAGCCCGAGCCGAAATTGCCGACGGCGCTCTTGACGAAGGCTTCGCGGAAGGCGGCGTAGCTGCCCCACTTGGTCTTGATCGCCGCGGCCAGTGCTCCGCCGGGCTCGCCGCCGCCACTGGGCTTCATGCAGTTCCAAAAGAAGGTGTGGTTCCAGATCTGCGCGGCGTTGTTGTAGATGCCGCCGGAGGCCTTCTTGATGATGTCCTCGAGCGCCATCGCCTCGAACTCGGTACCCTTTTGCAGGTTGTTCAGGTTGACGACGTAAGCGTTGTGGTGCTTGCCGTGATGGAACTCGAGCGTCTCCTTGCTGTAGTGCGGCGCCAGCGAGTCGATCGGAAACGGCAGCGGCGGCAGGGTGTGTTCCATGAGCGTGTCCTTGGTGTCTGACGAAGAGGGAAAGGGATTCTAGGCAGGCCCGCGAGGCTCGCCTCCCGGGCGGGTCATTGGCCCATCGACGTGCACCTCAACCTGCCCGTCGTGCCATTGCAGGGCAAGCGGCTGGCCTGCCTGCACCGCGTGCACCGAGACGACAGGACGCTGCTGCGCATCGAGGACGAAGGCATAGCCGCGCGCCAGCACGCGCGTCGGGTCGAGCGCGCCCAGGCGTCCGCCGAGTGCGGCCAGACGGGATCGCTCGCCGTGCAGGCGCGACGTGACGGCGCGCCGCAGCCGCTCGCGCTGGCGCGCACACGCCGTGGCTTGCGCTTCTCGCACGCGGCTCCAGGCACGCTCGCGCCGGTGCGCCAGCGCCTGCAAGTGCTGCTGCGCGCGCGACACGGCCTGCCCCGGCCGCGTCAGTTGCAGCGCCAGGCGATCGAGCCGTTGGGCTTGCATGTCGAGGTGGCGGCTGACGCTGCGCTGCAGCTGTCGCGCCGTCTGTGCCAGCACCTCAAGCAGTGCCTGCCGCTCGGGAGCGACGAGCTCGGCAGCGGCCGTGGGCGTGGCCGCGCGCACGTCGGCGGCAAAGTCGCACAGCGTGACGTCGGTCTCGTGGCCGACGCCGCTGATCACCGGCATCGGCATCGCCGCCACGGCGCGCACGACGCGCTCGTCGTTGAAGGCCCACAGGTCCTCGATCGAGCCGCCACCGCGGGCGACGATCAGCACATCGACCTCGCCGCGTTGCGCCGCGGCCTGCAACGCCGCCTGCAACGCCGCCGGCGCTTCGCTGCCCTGCACCAGCGACGGGTAGACGATCACCTGCACCTGCGGCGCGCGCCGCGCCAGCGTGATCAGCATGTCGTGCAGCGCCGCGCCGGCCAGCGAGGTGACGATGCCGACGCTGCGCGCAAACGCCGGCAACGCACATTGGCGCGAGGCGTCGAACAGCCCCTCGGCCTCGAGCTTGGCCTTCAGGCGCAGGAACTGCTCGTACAGCGAGCCGGCGCCGAGCGCGCGCATCGACTCGACGACGAACTGCATCTCGCCGCGCGGCTCGTACACGGCAACGCGGCCGCGCAGTTCGACCTGCTGGCCGTCGCGCGGCGAAAAGTCGAGCAGCAACGCGGCGCGGCGAAACATCGCGCAGCGCACCGACGCCGCGGCGCCGTCGGCGTCCTTGAGCGTGAAGTAGCAATGCCCGCTGGCCGCGCGCGTGAAGCCCGACAGCTCACCCTGCACGGTGCAGGCGCCGAAGCGCGCTGCCAGCGTGTCGCTGACGGCCAGCAGCAGCGCCGCGACGCTCCAGGCGCGCGCGCCTGCAATCGATGGCAATGCCTCAGCCATGGCCTGCCGAAGTGCCACCGCGCAGCAAGTGCTCCACAGCCGCACAGCTTCGGTTCAAAGCGCGGCGGCACCCCCCGCAAACCCAGGGCGTGCGTTGCAAGTGATTGATTTGAAATACTTTTCTCATGCCCTTTGTTTGTGCAATGTGTTGCCGAGCCGCTTGCCATGCGATCTTGCGTCGTCTGCGCGCTGCTTACCCACACAGTTGTCCACAGTCTCGGTGGAAGAACCGCGGCGGGCGCCGACTCGGTCACCACCGTGACGGAGATCACGCCTGTCCGGGCGGCCAACACGCGCCGACTGGGACCATAATCGCGCGCTTTGCGGCCACTGGCGGTGGCTGCTTCGCGGCACTGTAGCGCCGTCGTCAACCTCACCACGGGAAGAGCGCCCTTGTTTTCGATCATTCAAGCTGCCGGCTGGCCGATCTATCCGCTCATCCTTCTCTCCATCGTCGGCCTGGCGCTCGTCATCGAGCGTTCGCTGATGCTGCGCCGCGGGCGCGTCGCGCCGGACAAGCTGCTCGACGAGGTGGTGGCGCTGACGCGCACCAGCCTGCCGTCGCCCGATGTCATCAACAAGCTCGGCAGCAGCTCGTCGCTCGGCGGCGTGCTGGCGGCCGGGCTGCGCGCCGTGGTCGCCGAACCGCGACTCGGCGAAGACACGCTGCGCCTGGTCTTCGAGAACGCCGGCCGCGTGATGGTGCACCGCCTGGAGCGCTACCTCAACACGCTCGGCACGGTGGCCACCGCGGCGCCGCTGATGGGCCTGTTCGGCACGGTCGTCGGCATGATCGAGATCTTCGGCTCGCAGTCGCCCACCGGCGGCACGAACCCGGCACAGCTCGCTCACGGCATTTCGATCGCGCTCTACAACACCGCCTTCGGTCTGATGATCGCCATTCCGGCGCTGATGTTCTACCGCTTCTTCCGCGGCCGTGTCGATGAGTACACCGTGGACATGGAACAGGCCGCCGAGCGTCTGGTGCCGCACCTGATGCGCTTTGCGGTGCGCAAGTCGGCGGCGGCCGGAGCCGGCGCGTGAACTTCCGCAAGCCGCGGCCGGAGGAGCCGGAGATCAATCTGATCGCCTTCATCGACATCCTGCTCGTGGTGTTGATCTTCCTCATGCTCTCGACCACGTACTCGAAGTTCACCGAGTTGCAGCTCACGCTGCCGGCGGCCGAGGCCGACAAGCTGCGCGACCGGCCGGCGGAGATCATCGTCTCGGTGGCGGCCGACGGGCGCTACGCCGTCAACCGACTGGCCGTCGAGGGCCGCAATGTGGACAGGCTCGCCGCCGCGCTGACGGCCGCGGCCAAGGACCAGAAGGAGCCGGTGGTGATCGTCTCGGCCGATGCCACGGCCGCACACCAGGCGGTGATCAACGTGCTCGACGCGGCGCGCCGCGCCGGGCTGCCGCGGCTGACCTTCGCCGCGCAAACCGGTGACGGCTCGGCCGCGCGCTGACGCCGGCCTTCGACCCCCCTTGTCGGGCACCCGCGACAAAGGCGCCGGCAGCCGCTTTGCCGCTGTCCTGCAAGCGGCCTGGTGGCAATCGCCACCGAATGCGCTGGCGCGCCGCCTGCGCCCGCTGTGTGCGCTCTATGCGGCGCTGGCGCGCCTCGACAAGGCGCTGACCTGGCCGCGCCGACTCGACGTGCCGGTGATCGTCGTCGGTAACCTGATCGTCGGCGGCGCCGGCAAGACGCCGACGGTGATGGCGCTGGTGCGGCTGCTGCGTGCTTACGGCTGGACGCCGGGCGTCATCTCGCGCGGCTACGGCCGACGCAGCTCCGGCGTGCTGCAGGTTCATGCCGACAGCAGCGCCGCCGAGTGCGGTGACGAGCCGCTTTTGATTCACCTGCGCACCGAAGCGCCGGTGTTCGTCGGCAGGAACCGCGTCGCCGCCGCTCGCGCACTGCGCCGCGAGCATCCGACGGTGGACATCGTGATCTCCGACGACGGCTTGCAGCACCATCGCCTGGCACGCGATGCGCAGGTCATCGTCTTCGACGAGCGCGGCGCAGGCAACGGCTTGCTGCTGCCCGCGGGCCCGCTGCGCGAGCCGCTGCCCGAGGTGGTGCCGACGAACACGCTGATCCTCTACAACGCATGGCAACCGCCGATCACGCTGCCCGGATGGATGGGCACGCGCCACCTCACCGGCTTGCTCAGCCTGGAAGATTGGCGCTGTGGCCACGCGCCGCTGGACGACAGTTGGGCTGCGCTACGCGACGAGCACGTGGTGGCCGTGGCAGGCATCGCCTCGCCGCGGCGTTTCTTCTCGCAGCTGCTCGACCACGGCCTGACCTTCACCCCGCTGCCGCTGCCCGATCACTACGACTTCGTCGAACTGCCCTGGCCACGCGGCACCGCCGACGTGGTGCTGACCGAGAAGGACGCGGTCAAACTCGCCGGCCTGTCGTTCGGCCGCACGCGCGTCTGGGTCGCACCGCTAGACTTGGAGTTCGACCTCGGCTTTGCCGCCGCGATCAAGCGTCTGTTCCCGAACCCACCGAGCCGCACCACCTCATGGCCGCCACTGACAATCGATTGATCGAACTGCTGGTCTGCCCGCTGTGCAAGGGCAGGCTGGTGATGCTGCGCGATGCCGAGCAGCGGCCGACAGCGCTGGCGTGTCATGCCGACCGGCTGGCATTCCCGATCCGCGAC
>CADEEN010000007.1:21033-26174 GCA_902826345.1 uncultured Burkholderiales bacterium
GAGGGCGAGGCGCAGCCTTACGATCCCGAGGCATGAGTTTCACCGTCATCGTGCCGGCGCGGCTGGCCTCGACTCGGCTGCCCGACAAACCGCTGGCCGACATCGGCGGCGCGCCGATGGTGGTGCGCGTGGCGCAGCGCGCCGCCGTGTCGGGCGCGCGTGCTGTTGTCGTCGCGACCGACCACGACTCGATCGTGCGCGCTTGCGAGCAGCACGGCGTGCGCGCACTGATGACGCGCGTCGATCATGCGAGCGGCAGCGATCGGCTGGCCGAGGCCTGCACATTGCTGGGCCTGGCCGATGACGAGGCGGTGGTCAACGTACAAGGCGACGAGCCGCTGATCGAGCCGGCGTTGATCGACGCCTGCGCTGCGCTGCTCGGGCAACGCAGCGATTGCGTGATGTCCACCGTCGCCCACGCAATCCACGAGCTTGCCGACTACCTGAACCCGAATGTGGTCAAGGTCGTGATCGACGCGCAGTCGCGCGCCCTGCTCTTTTCGCGCGCGCCGCTGCCCTGGTGGCGTGACGGCAGCAGCGCGAAAGGCGCGACCGCATTGCCGCAGCATCCACCGGCGCTGCGCCACATCGGCCTGTACGCCTACCGCGCCGGCTTCCTGCGCCGCTTCCCCACGCTTGCGATGGCGCCGCTCGAACGCACCGAAGCACTCGAACAACTGCGCGTGCTGTGGCACGGCGAGCGCATCGCAGTCCATGTCACCGAGCACGCTCCGGGTCCGGGCGTGGATACCCTCGAAGACCTGCAACGCGTCAGGCTTCTGTACGCCCAGCCGCGATAATCGGCGCGACCAACCACAACGAGGGACGCGATGAGACTGATCCTGTTGGGAGCGCCTGGCGCCGGCAAAGGCACGCAGGCCACCTTCTTGTGCAAGCACTACGGCATCCCGCAAGTCTCCACCGGCGACATGCTGCGCGCGGCGGTCAAGGCCGGCACACCACTCGGCGTGGCGGCGAAGAAGGTGATGGACGCCGGCGCGCTGGTGTCCGATGACATCATCATCGGCTTGGTCAAGGAGCGCATCGCCATGCCCGACTGCGCCAACGGCTTCCTCTTCGACGGCTTCCCACGCACGATCGCGCAGGCTGAAGCGATGAAGACGGCCGGCGTGAAGCTCGACGCCGTGCTCGAGATCGACGTGCCCGACGAGGCCATCATCGAGCGCATGAGCGGCCGGCTGTTCCACGTGACCTCGGGCCGCAGCTACCACGTCAAGTTCAACCCGCCGAAAGTGGCCGGCAAGGACGACCTCACCGGCGAGCCGCTGATCCAGCGCGACGACGACAAGGTCGAGACGGTGCGCAAGCGCCTAGAGGTCTATCAGAGCCAGACGCGGCCGCTGGTGGACTACTACGCCAAGTGGGCGGCGAGCGGCGACGCCGCAGCGCCGCGCTGCCGCAAGATCGACGGCAGCGGCACGGTCGATCAGATCACCGCCAGAGCCTTGGTCGCACTTGCCTGAGGAGACAACTCAGATGGACATCACAGGCAAAGTTTTCATCGTCACCGGCGCAGCCTCAGGCCTGGGCGAAGGCACGGCGCGCATGCTTGCCGGCGCGGGCGGCAAGGTCGTCGTCGCCGACGTGCAGGCCGACAAGGGGCAGGCGCTGGCCAAGGAGATTGGCGGCGCGTTCGTCCAGTGCGACGTGACGCAGGAGGCCGATGCGCAGGCGACTGTCGCGCAAGCCGTGTCGATGGGCAAGCTGGTCGGCCTCGTCAACTGCGCCGGCATCGCCATCGGCGCCAAAACGGTCGGCAAGGACGGGCCACACCCGCTGGCGTCGTTCGCCCGCGTCATCAACATCAATCTCATCGGCAGCTTCAACATGATCCGCGTCGCCGCCGATGCGATGTGCAAGAACGAGCCCGAGCCGACGAAGGAGCGCGGCGTGCTGATCAACACCGCCAGCGTCGCCGCCTACGACGGCCAGATCGGCCAGGCCGCGTACGCGGCGAGCAAGGGCGGCATCGCCGGCATGACGCTGCCGATCGCGCGCGACCTGGCGCGCAACGGTATCCGCTGCATGACCATCGCGCCGGGCATCTTCGGCACGCCGATGATGTTCGGCATGCCGCAGGAGGTGCAGGACTCGCTGGCTGCGAGCGTGCCCTTCCCATCGCGGCTGGGCACGCCGGCTGACTACGCCAAACTGGTCAGGCACATCGTCGAGAACGAGATGCTGAACGGCGAGGTGATCCGCCTGGATGGGGCGATCCGGCTGGCGCCGAAGTAGGGCAGTGGTCAGCGCTGAATCGATCAGAAGAATTTGTAGGCCGCCCGGAACATGAAACTGCGGCCGATGGGGTCGGTGAAACGCGGGTCATAGCCACGCTGGAACGTGGTCACCTGGCCCGACAGCGGCGGATCGTCATCGAGCAGGTTATTGATGCCGGCGGTCAGCGTCAGGTTTTTGATGCCGGTCCAGGACACCGAGGCGTCGAAGATTGAGTAGCTGCGCACCTTGTTGACGCCATCCTGGTCCGTGTAGCCGGACTTGTAGCGCTGTGCCAACGTTACACCCCAGTCACCCATGTTCCAGTTAGCGCTCAGGACATGCTGCCAACGGAACACCGGAGCGTTGTCCGAGTAGGCACCCAGGGGGTTGAAGAACGGGCCGTTGATCTCGCGCTGATACCTGTACTTGGTGACGTAGGTCCCTTCCATCACCACGCCGAACCTGCTGTAGGAAGTCGCCGCAGAGCGCCAGATCGCCGACAGATCGATCCCGCGCGTGTGCAACTCGCCCAGGTTCTCGGTGGTGCCGTCGATGAACGCGATGGGGTCGAAGTTCGGGTAGTTCAGACAGACATCGATGTTGGCGCCGACCGAAAACTGAGCCACTTCTGAGGTTCGTGCCGACCTAAAGCTGAGCCAGGTGAACAACCTACCCTGCTGTTTTTTTGTGCAGCGGGGAGCCAGGAGTGATCACCATGGATCAGATCGGATGGATTCGACGGCTGCACCGCCGCGAGCACAAGAGCGAGCGCGAGATCGCGCGCATCACGGGCCTGTCGCGCAACACGGTGGCCAAGTGGCTGCACGGCGAGCTGGTCGAGCCCAAGTACCGGCGTATCGGTCGGCCCAACAAGCTGGCCCCGTACCACGAGGCCTTGCAGCAGACGCTGGCCACCGATGCGCATCGTCCCAAGCACGAGCGGCGCACGGCCAAGGTGCTGTACGCGCAGATCAAGGCCCGGGGCTACGAGGGCGGCTACACGCGCGTGACCGACTACATCCGCCGCTGGCGCGTCAGTGCCGGTGCGGCATCGAACCTGGCCTTCGTGCCGCTGGCCTTCGAGCTCGGCGAGGCCTACCAATTCGACTGGAGCGAAGAGGGCCTGATGGTGGGCGGCATCTACTACCGCGCGCAGGTCGCGCACATGAAGCTGTGTGCGTCACGCGCGTTCTGGCTCGTGGCCTACCCGAGCCAGGGCCACGAGATGCTGTTCGATGCGCACAACCGAGCCTTCGCGGCACTGGGCGGTGTGGCGCGCCGGGGCATCTACGACAATATGAAGACGGCGGTGGATCGCGTCAAGAAGGGCAAGGGCCGTGAGGTCAACGCACGCTTCGCCGCGATGTGCGCGCACTTCCTCATCGACGCCGAGTTCTGCAACGTGGCCGCCGGCTGGGAGAAGGGGGTGGTCGAGAAGAACGTGCAGGACAGCCGCCGACGCATCTGGCAGGGGAGGTGCTCGAGCGACGCTGGGGCAGCTTCGCCGAACTCAACGCGTGGCTCGGTGAGCGCTGCAAGCAACTGTGGAGCGAACTGCGCCATCCCGAGCAAACGCGCTTCAGCGTGGCCGAGATGCTCGAGCTCGAGCGCGAACACCTGCTGGCCGTGCAAGCCCCGTTCGACGGCTACGTGCACAAGCTCGCGCGGGTGTCGAGCACCTGCCTGGTGTCGGTGGCGGGCAACCGCTATTCGGTGCCGTGCGAGCTGGCCGGCCAGACGGTGAGCACGCGGCTGTATCCCGGCCGCGTGGCGATGGTCTTCGATCAGGCGATCGCGGCCGAGCACGAGCGCTTGGCCGACCGCGGCAAGACGCAATACGACTGGCAGCACTACGTGCCGCTGCTGCAGCGCAAGCCCGGCGCGCTGCGCAACGGCGCACCGTTCGCCGACTTGCCCGAGCCACTGCAGCGCTTGCGCCGCGTGCTGCTGCGCGAAGATGGCGGCGATCGGCTGATGGCCAAGGTGCTCGCCTTGGTGCCAACGGCAGGGCTCGACGCGGTGTTGGTGGCCGTGGAGCTGGCGCTGGAAGCCGCGCCGCCCTCTGGGCGCGTGAGCGCCGAGCACGTGCTCAACGTGTTGGCGCGGCTGAACGCGCCAGCCGTGCCCGAGACGGCGGCCACTGCGCTGCGTGCCAAGACGCCACCGCTGGCCGACACCGCGCGCTACGACGCGCTGCGCGGCACCCAGGACGTGCAGCAGGAGGCCGACCATGCGTGAGCTTGTGGCCGAACTCAAGCAGTTGCGCCTGCACGGCATGGCGCTCGCGTGGAGCGAACTGCTCGACCAGGATGCCAGCAGCACCGAAGGCGCGCGCTGGCTGCTCGAACACCTGCTGGCCGCCGAAGCCGGCGATCGCGCGATGCGCTCGGTGAGCTACCAGTTGCACGCCGCGAAGTTCCCGGTGCACCGCGACCTCGCGGGCTTCGACTTCGAGGTCTCGCCGGTGGATCGGTCGCTGGTCATGAAGCTCGCCGGTGCCGAGTTCGTCGAGCCGGCCCACAACGTGGTGTTCGTCGGTGGGCCGGGCACCGGCAAGACGCACCTGGCCAGCGCGATCGGTATCGAGGCGATCACCCGCCACGGCAAGCGGGTGCGCTTCTTCATCACGGTGGATCTGGTGAATGCGCTGGAGCAGGAGAAGAGCCAGGGCAAGGCCGGGCGCATTGCCGGCACGCTGCTGCGGCTGGACCTGGTGATCCTGGACGAGCTGGGCTACCTGCCCTTCAGCCAGGCCGGCGGGGCGTTGCTGTTCCACCTGCTCTCCAAGCTCTACGAGCACACCAGCGTGATGATCACCACCAACCTGGACTTCGCCGAGTGGAGCACGGTCTTCGGTAACGCGAAGATGACCACTGCGCTGCTTGATCGCCTCACGCACCACT
>CADEEN010000008.1:0-23121 GCA_902826345.1 uncultured Burkholderiales bacterium
GGAACAGGTAGAGCACGCCAGCGCCGACGCACTGATCGGCAGCGGCGGCGAGCCGGTCGCGGTGGCAGACGCGCTGCAGCGGGGCGAGCTGCGACGGCAGCAGGGTCACCATCGACAAGCGGCCGGTCGCGCTCAACACACGTCGCGCGCCGACGACGCCGCGCGCATGCTGCGAGAAGCATTCGCTGAAGCGATGCGTCACGCTGTCAGGCAGCGGCAGCTCTAAGCCCGGGAACGCATTGGCCTGCGCCATCGTGAAGGCACTGCGATGGCGCAGCGACAGGTCCACCAGCGCCTGCGGGTCTTCGAGCGCGTCGTCGATGACGACGCAGGTTGCGCCGTCGCCGATCGGCACCTGCGACAGCGTCGGCCGCGGGTTGAACACGGCGCTGCGCGCTCAGGCGGCGCGCGCCGCCGCCGGCTCGGGCACCACGAAGCGCGACGGGTCGATCGCGCACTGCTGCGCCACGTACTCGGCGTGCGTGGGCATCGCCTGCACGCAGCGCCCGATCGTCGATCGCACGTTGTCGAGAAAGTGGGTGATCTTTTCCTCCGGCAGCGCATCGACCAGCGGGTGGTAGCTGCGCGGCAGCAGGTTCTGGCCGAGCATGACCTCGACCCAGCTGATCTCCGAGAACAGCTCGGCGTTTTCGCGAAAGACGCGGCCGTTGGCCTTCCACAGATCCATCTTGTGGCGCAGCGTGTCGGGAATCGGCATCGTGCGGCAGTGGTTCCAGAACTCGCTGTCGCGGCGCTCGGTGGCGTGGTAGTGCAGGATGATGAAGTCGCGGATGCGCTCGAACTCGAAGTCCGCTTGCCGATTGAACTCTTCGGTGTCGGCGTCGTTGAAGCCCTGGTCGGGAAACAGCGATGCCAGCCGCGACACCGTCGATTGGATCAGGTGGATGCTGGTGGACTCCAGCGGCTCCATGAAGCCGCTGGCCAGACCGACCGCGATCACGTTCTTGTTCCACAGCTTTTTGCGCTTGCCGGTGGCGAACTTCAGCAAACGCGGCTCGGCCAGCGCCTTGCCGTCGAGGTTGCCGAGCAGCACGCGCGCCGCCTCGTCTTCCTTGACGAACGCGCTGGCAAACACGTGACCGTTGCCGATGCGGTGCTGCAGCGGAATGCGCCATTGCCAGCCGGCCATGTGCGCGGTGGCACGTGTGTACGGCAACAACGGCGAGACCGATTCGCACGGCACCGCCCAGGCACGGTCGCAGGGCAACCAATGCGTCCAGTCGTCGTAGCCGGTCTTCAGCGTCTGCTCGATCAGCAGGCCGCGAAAGCCGGTGCAGTCGATGAACAAATCGCCGTCGATGCGCTGGCCGTCTTCGAGCGTCAGCGCGTCGATGAACCCGTTGTCGGTGCGCGTCGAGACGCTGCGGATCTTGCCTTCGATGCGCGTGACGCTGCGCTTCTCGGCGTAGCGACGCAGGAAGGCGGCGTACAGGCCGGCGTCGAAGTGATACGCATGCGCGATCTCGGCCAGCGGCGACGCGCCGAGATTCTTTTGCGCACGCAGCATCTTGTTGGCACGTGATGCGGCGATGTTGATCGAGTAGTCCTCGAGCGCCGACGCCTTGCCCGCGGCGCGCATCTTCAGCCAGTAGTGGTGGAACTTGGTGATGCCGATGTCCGGCCCGAGCGGGCCGAAGCCGTGGATGTAGGAGTCGCCTTGCCGGCCCCAATTGCGGAACTCGATGCCGAGCTTGAAGGTGGCACTGGTCTCGCGCATGAACTCGTTCTCGTCGAGTTCGAGCGCGTTGTTGTAGACGTTGATGACCGGGATCGTCGCCTCCCCGACGCCGACGGTGCCGATCTCCTCGGACTCGACGAGCGTGATGCGCCAGCGCTCGTTGAGCACCTTGGAGAACGCCGCGGCGGCCATCCAGCCGGCGGTGCCGCCGCCGGCGATGACGATGTTGCGGATGTGGTTCATCGAGACCGTCCGAAAGAAAAACGCCCCCGCCGCGAGCGCAGCGAGGGCATGGTAGCGGGCGCTGCGGCGCTGATCAGAACTTGTAGGTCACGCCGAAAAGAATGGTTCTGCCGTACTTGTCGACCTTGGTGTCGAGGTTCGTGACCGGGTTGTACTCGCGGTACGGCTCGTTGTTGACGTTGTTGATCTGCAGCAGGAAGTTCAAGCCCTTGGCCGGGCCGCTCTGCAGTTCGTAGCCGAACTGAACATCGGCGATGGTTTCCGGGCGCACGAAGGGGAAATCACGGTCACCGTCGAAGCGCTCGACCTCGGCAATGAACTTCGAACGCTGCCGCACTGCCACGCGTGCCGAGAAGCCGTACTTCTCGTAGTAGGCGGTGACGGTGGTGACTTCCTTCGAGAAGCCTGGAATCGTGATCTTCCCGAAGCCGGGAATCTTGATCGAACTATCGGTGTAGGCGTAGCTGGCCTGCAAGCCGAAGCCGTCGAGCGCCGGTGTGAGCAGGCCGAACGGCAGCGACGCCGCCAGCTCGACACCCTGGATCTTTCCGCCTCCCAGGTTGCGCGGCTGCGTGAAGACGCCGATCGTCGTCGGGTCGCCGTTCGCATCGACTGCCACGCGGCCGGAGTCGTTGGGGAAGCCGGCGAAGTCGAAGGTTTGCGGAATCGGAAGGATCCAGCTCTTCAAGTCCTTGTAGAAGGCTGCCGCCGAGACATATCCCTTGGTGCCGAAGTACTTCTCGTACGACAGGTCGAACGCGTTGGCGCGGTACGGGTCGAGGTTGGCGTTGCCACCGCTGCCCACCCACTCGAAGTTGGTGGTGACCTCCGAGCGCGAGAACGATGTCAGATCATCCATGCGTGGGCGGGCCATCTGTCGCGCAACCCCGAAGCGCACGAGCTGATCGGCGCCGATATCGAAGATCAGGTTCACGCTCGGCAGCACGTCGGTGTAGCTCTTGCCCTCGGTGCGCAGGGTGAACGTTGACTGATTGGTGTTGTCGACCACCGGCGCGGTCGAACTCTGGTCCGAGCGCACAAGCTGCACACCGACGTTGCCGCGCATCGGCAAGCCGAAGACTTCGGTGTCGAGGTCGGCCTTGCTGAACAGCGTGGTGATCTTCTCGTTGACAGTCCAGCCCTTGCGCAGGATGTCGCCGTTGACGTTGGCATCGAAGCGGTAGGCACTGAGGGCGTCCGACGGATTGAACGCGATGGTCTCCAGCCCGCCGCTGCCGGGGATGCTGATCGTTCGCGTGCCGGAGGGCAACGGCGCGCCGGGGTTGGTGTTGGTTCCAGGCGGCACGTTGCGGTTCGTGATGCGAAGGAATGCTTCGTCCGACGTCTTCTCCTTGTCGCGCTTGGTGTGGTTCACGCCGAAGGCGACCTTGGCGAAGATGCCTTCGAGATCGCGCTGCGCGGACAGACGCACGGCCTTCAACTTGTCGTCGGTGGTGATCGTCTTGTCGTAGCCGTTCTGGCCCCACGACTCGGGGTCGGTGAGGCGCATCGTGGTCAGGTTGCTGCGGTCATACTGCAGCGATGCGATCTGGTTGTAGTTGGCAACCGTCACATCCTCCGGCAGCGGACGGTTGTTGACCTCGTCGAACTGCCCGGCTTCCATCTCGGTGACACGGTTCTTGCTCTTGGCCGACGAGTAGCTCAGGTCCAGGGCCGCCTGCCACTTGTCCGCAAACTTCCAGGCGGTGTTCCAGCCGATCGAATTGAGCTCGTCCTTGCGCGGCTCCCACAGGTGGCGCGACAGCGGGTTGACGTTGCCCCAGACGCCGCTTTGCAGGTCGCCGTTGCCGTCGATCACCGCGTTGGTCAGCCGCGGCGCCTGATAGCCGACATCGGGGTTGCTGTTCTTCCAGTTGTCGTTGACCTGAATCTCCAGGCCGCGCTTGACGAACTCCTTGTCGAACTTCGAATAGAAGATATCGAGCGTGCTCGACAGGTTCTTGTTCGGCTTGAACTCGAGCACCGCCATCGCGCCGTCTCGCGTCTCCTCGTTGGTGTCGACGAAGTACTTGAAGCCCTGGTTGTGGACGAACGGCGTGGCGCCGCCGGTGCACGGATCGTTGATGCCTCGCCCGCTGACGGTGGTGTCGGCGTTCAGGCAAGCGGCCGTGCGGGTGTCGTAGGTTTCGGTGCGAACCTTCTCCGTGTCCTGCTTCAGCCGCGCAAAGCCGAGCGCCAAGCCGATGGTGCGGTCAGCGAACTGGTCGATGTAGGCGAGGTTGAAGCGACTGCCGTCGCCCTTGAACGGCGTGCCTTCGCCGTTTTTCTCACCGCGCACGTTGATGGACACCGTGCGCTGCCCGAACGACAGAGGCCGCACCGTTTGCAGATCCACCGTGCCGGCGATGCCCTGCCCCATCAAACCGGCATCCGGCGTCTTGTAAACCACCACCGCCGACAACAGCTCCGACGGGTACTGATCGAACTCGACGCTGCGGTTGTTGTTGGTGCTCGTCTGCTCGCGCCCGTTGAGCAGCGTGTTTGCGAACTGGCCCGACAAGCCGCGAATGCTGATTTCCTTGGCGCGGCCGTTGACGCGTTGCGCGGACAGGCCCGGCAGCCGCGCGATCGACTCGGCGATCGACGAGTCCGGCAGCTTGCCGATGTCTTCGGCCGACACCGCCTCGACGATCGAGTCGCTGCCCTTCTTGACGTTGATCGCGTTCTCGATGCCGCGCCGGATGCCGGTGACGGTGATCGTCTGCGGCGCGTCGGCCGCGGCGGGCGGTTGCGTCGATGGGCCCGTCGTTTGGCTGTGCACGGCCATCGACATCAGCATCACGGTGGCGCCAGCGGCCACGGGGCTCAGGCGGAACAACGAGCGGGACGCCTGGGCCCGACCTGGCAAGGGGGATGAACGCTTCACCGATGTCTCCTGTTGGGTTTTATTCGATCTGGCTGGCCGTCCACAGGACGCAACCGTTCATTGATTTTTACCGCCCGATTTGTACCAAAACTAGCTTCTTCCGATGAATTGGGTAAACCCTGGGTGTTGCACCGCGGCGATCGTCCCGCTTGCTGCTCTCTCTATGAAGAAGTGACCAAACTCGGGGCGGCGGCGGTTGCGCGAGGGCGCACCGACCTGTTGCTCTTGTAGTCAAACTACTTGGTGTCATTCGGCGGCCAGCGGTGCCGGCGCAATGCTCACCCGATGAGCGTCGAGGTGGCGCATGCCGGACTCGCGCCGCAGAGCAGCAGGCCGAGCAGCGACCAGCCCGGCCGGGCGACGCAGGCGCACGCGGTTGAGCCCACAGCCCCGCGTCTTCGCAAGCGATCTTGTGGCGCCCGTAGTCGTCACGCGCGCTGCGATCGCCGTCAACAGGAACGGCAGGCCTTCGGCCTGCGCGTGCTTCACCGTCGCGCGAGCGTAGCGAAGCTACAGCCGTTGCGCCGACGATCAACCGCCGTTGTCACGGCTTTGTCCCCTCTGCTAGAGTCAAACGGTAATCAAACTACAACGGTCTTCGGCATCAACGTGGAGAGCTTGTCGTGAGCCAGCCGTCAGGTTTTCCCAGGTTGCTGGGCGATGTGGGCGGCACCAACGCGCGCTGGGCGTGGCAGGCTGCGCCGGGGCAGGCGTTGTCGCACGTCAGCACGCTGGCGGCGAGCGATCACGCATCCATCGAAGACTGCATCGGCGCGTACCTGAAGCAGCAGGCGCTGCCGGCGCCGCGCGATATCGCCTTCGGCATCGCCACCGCCGTCACCGGCGACACGGTGAGCATGACCAATCACCCGTGGACGTTTTCGATCGACGCGCTGCGCAGTCGATTGGGGGCGACGCGCCTGCGCGTGCTCAATGATTTCGAAGCGCTGGCGCACGCGGTGCCGGTGCTGCCGGCGGCCGATCTGCGCGCCGTCGGCGGCGGCGCGGCAGTGCCCGAGGCGACGCTGGCCGTCATCGGCCCCGGCACTGGCCTGGGCGTGTCGGGGCTGGTGAGCGACGGCAGCGGCGGCTGGCGCGTCATCGCCGGTGAGGGCGGCCACGTCACGCTGGCGGCTTGCACGACACGCGAGGCGTCGCTGCTGGCGGTGATGCGCGAACGCTTCGGCCACGTCTCGGCGGAGCGCGCGCTGTCGGGGCCCGGCTTGGTCAATCTCTACGACGCGGCCTGCGTGCTCGACGGCGAAACGCCGGCGGCGCTCGAGCCGGCGCAGGTGCTCACGCGCAGCCAGCCCGGCGTTGCCGACCACGACACGCAGTGCGAAGAGGCGGTGAAGACGTTCGCCGCGATGCTCGGCACGGTGGCAGGCAACCTGGCGCTGACGCTCGGCGCGCGCGGCGGCGTCTTCATCGGTGGCGGCATCGTGCCGCGCTTAAGCGAGCGATTTGCGGCGCTGCCGTTTCGTGCGCGCTTCGACGACAAGGGGCGCTTTCGCTCGTACCTGGAAGCGGTGCCGGTGTGGGTGATCACGGCACAGGCGCCGGCGTTGATCGGCGCGGCGCGCGCGCTGGATATCGGGGCGTGATCACGCGCGCGCCAGCCCTTCGACACCTGAGGGCGAACGGGACAGATCGGTGAGCGCCACCGCTTTCGACAATCCACGTCTGGTCGCCGACATCGGCGGCACCTACGCCCGCTTCACGCTCGAAACCGCGCCCGGCGTCTTCGAGCGCGCGGCGACGCTGCGCTGCGCCGACCATGCCGACTTCCACGCCGCCGTCAGCGCCTACCTGCAGACGCTGCCCGAAGGCCGCATCGCGCACGCCGCGGTGGCGATTGCCAACCCCGTCGAAGGCGACGAGGTGCGCATGACCAACTACCACTGGCAGTTCTCGATCGAGGCCATGCGCGAGAAGCTCGGCTTCGACACGCTGGTCGTCGTCAACGACTTCACCGCGCTGGCGATGGCGCTGCCGCGCCTGGCCAGTGCCGATCGCCGGCAGGTCGGCGGCGGCCAGGCGCGCGAGCGCAGCGTCGTCGGCATCCTCGGCTCGGGCTCGGGCCTCGGCGTGTCGGGGCTGATCCCGGCCGACGACGGCTGGATCGCACTCGGCACCGAAGGCGGCCACACCAGTTTTTCGCCGCGCGACGAGCGCGAGCTGGCGATCCTGCACTTCGCGTGGAAGACGTTGCCGCAGCGTGACGGGCCGCTCCCTAACGCTGCACCCCCCTCGGGAGGCGGGCCGCTGCAAGCGGACCCGGGGGCCAACAAGCACGTCTCGTTCGAACGCCTGCTGTCGGGGCCGGGTCTGGAGTTGATCTACCGCGCGCTCGCCGACCGCGCCGGCACGCGCGCCGCCAAGGGCTTGTCGGCGCCGGAGATCACGCGCCGCGCGCTCGCCGGCAGCGATGCCGTGTGCGTGGACACGCTCGATGCCTTCTGCGCGATGCTCGGCACGGCGGCGGCCAACCTCGCCGTCACGCTCGGCGCTTTGGGTGGCATCTACATCGGCGGCGGCATCGTGCCGCGGTTGGGCGACACCTTCGACCGTTCGCGCTTTCGCCAGCGCTTCGAGGACAAGGGCCGCTTCTCGGCCTACCTGGCGCAGATTCCAACCTGGGTCATCACCGCGGAGAACGCCACCTTCCACGGCGTCTCGGCGATCCTCGCCGCGCAGCTGCGCAACCTTTCGGGGGCGGGCGCCTCGGCCATCCTCGGCCAGATCCAGCGCGCGCGGCCCAACCTGTCGCCGGCCGAGAAGCGCGTTGCCGACCATGTGCTCGCGCACCCGCGCTCGGTGCTGAACGATCCGGTGGCCGAGATCGCACGCGCGTCGCAGGTCAGCCAGCCGACCGTCATCCGCTTCTGCCGCTCGCTCGGCTGCGAGGGCCTGTCGGACTTCAAGCTGCGCCTGGCGTCGGGCCTGACCGGCACCGTGCCGGTGACGCACACACAGGTCACGGGTGACGACTCGGTGCTCGAGCTCGGCACCAAGGTGCTGGGCAACACCGCGTCGTCGATCCTGCAGGTGCGCGACCACTTGAACCGCGACAGCATCGACCGCGCGATCGCGCTGCTCTCGGCCGCGCACCGCGTCGATTGTTTTGCCGTCGGCTACTACGGCGCGGTGGCTCAGGACGCGCAGTACAAGTTCCTGCGCCTGGGCCTGCCCTGTGGCGCCTACACCGACCCGCGCGTGCAGATGCTCGCCGCGCAGGTGCTCGGCCGCGGCGACGTGGCCTTCATCGTCAGCCCGAGCGGGCGCAAGGACGAGTTGCTCGCAGTGGCCGGCGCAGCGCGCGATCGCGGCGCGAGCGTGGTGGCGATCACCGCCAGCCAGACGCCGCTGGCGCGCAAGGCCGACGTGGCGCTGATCGTCGATCACGTCGAAGACGTCGACCTGCACCTGCCGATGGTCAGCCGCGTGCTGCATCTGCTGATGGTCGACATCGTCAGCGTCGGCCTGGCCATGCAGCGCCAGCAATCGCTGGCGCCGCCGGTGGGCAGCGATGCGGACGAGCCTCGCCTGACGCCGCGGGCACGCAGCGTGGCGCCGGGCGTGAGTGCGGCAACGCCGCTGGCGAACATCACCTCACACAGTCATTGACCACCCCCGTAGCGGCTTCGCCGCCTCCCCCTCAAGGGGGCACCGCCAGCGGCCGGGCAAAGCCCGATCCGCGGCGGTCGCTTGGAGAGCCGCGCACGTCGCAGCTACGGCACACGGTTCTTCACCCAGTGCCACGACACCAAGCCAATCACCAAGAACCCCGCCGACGTCAGCGCCAGCAGCAACGGCGAGTGCATTACCAGCGGTGAAATCACACCAGCGACGAGCCCGTTGAAGACGCTGCCGACGAAGGCCCACAGCGACGACGCCATGCCGCGCCGGTCGGGCGCCATGTCGAGCACCTTGATCGTCACCACCGGCACCATCAGCGCCCAGCCGAAGGCGAACAGCGCCACCGGCGGCAGCGCCCACCACCACTGCGGCGCGAACAGCGCATTGAGCGCCACGTTGATCACCGTGGCCAGCACCATCAGGTTCAGGCCGCGGCGGATCTGCTTGCGCGGATGCACATGCCCTGCAGCACGGCCCGACAGCCAGGCGCCGGCCATGATGCCGCCGATGGTCAGGCAGAAGAACCAGAAGAACTCGGTCGGCGCGAGCTTCAGGTGCCCACCCAGCCACGCCGGCGCCGACAGCACGTAGATGAACATGCCGTTGAACGGCACACCGCTGGCCAGGCACATGGCAAAGAAGCGCAGGTTGCCGCCGAGCTGCACGTAGCCGCGCAACAGGTTGCGCGCATTGAACGGCTGCACCTGTGTGGCGTGCAGCGTTTCGGGCAGCAGGCGCGTGTTGAGCACGAGCAGCAGCGCACCCACGCCGGCGAGGAACCAGAAGATGATGTGCCAGTCGGCGTAGACGAAGAGGAAGCCGCCGACGATCGGCGCCACCGCCGGCGCAACGCCGAAGTAGATCGTCACCTGGCTCATCACGCGCTGCGCGTCGGCCGGCGGGAACATGTCGCGGATGATGGCGCGCGAGACGATCATGCCGGCGCCCGCGCTCATGCCCTGCATGGCGCGAAACGCGATCATCCAGCCGATGGTCGGTGCCAGCGCGCAGCCGACGGAGGCGATGGTGAACAGCGCCAGGCCGGCGATCACCACCGGCCGGCGGCCGAAGCTGTCGGCCAGCGCGCCGTGGAACAGGTTCATCGCCGCAAAGCCGAACAGGTAGGCCGACAGCGTTTGCTGCATCTGCAGCGGCGTGGCGTCGAGCGTGCGCGCGATGCCGTCGAACGCCGGCAGGTAGGTGTCGATCGAGAACGGCCCGAGCGTGCCGAGGCCGGCCAGCATCAACGCCAGCGTCCAGCGCGGGCCGCGCCACAGTGCTGCGGCATCAGGATTCATCGAGACTGGTGTCGCAGGCGCATCGGGCCATTGTCCGCGCCCACGCGCACACGAGCCGAGGCTCATTTGTGCCGAGCTCGCGTGGCGATGCGGCACGCCGATTGCCTTCTGTGCGCGATCACTGCCGTCACCACTTGCGACAGCCTTGATCGATCAAACGTGGCACAACCTCCGTTTGATCACACTGAAACAGAAGCATGCCGTATCCGCGCGCACTCTCCATCGCGTTGTCGTTTGCACTCGTTGCGTGTGGAGGTGGCGGCGGGGGCGGCGACGACAGCGGCGGCACGGCGGGCAACGGGAGCTTTGGCCTCGATGCGCGACAGGCGCCGAGCAGCGTCACCATCCCGATCGACGCCGGCAATGGCCCGGTCTCGCTCGTCAACGCCTTCCCGAATCTGCAGTTCAACGGGCCGGTGGTGCTGACGCACGCTGGTGACGGGAGTAACCGCCTGTTCGTTGCCGAGCGCGGCGGCGCGGTCAAGGTCTTCGTCAACAGCCGCGACGCGACGCAGGCGACGACGCTGCTCGACCTCGAATCGCGCGTCGACAGCGAAGGCGGCGAGGCCGGCTTTCTCGGCTTGGCGTTCGATCCGAACTTCCGCACCAACCGCAACTTCTACGTCTCGTATGCCACCGAAGGCACGACGCCGCGCAAGGTGCGCTTGGCACGCTACCGCGTCAGCAGCAGCAACCCGAACGCCGTCGAAGCCAACTCCGAGCGCGTGCTGCTGGAGATCGACCATGCCAACAGCTACCACTTCGGCGGCTGGATCGGTTTCGGCCCCGATGGCCTGCTCTACATGACGCATGGCGACGGCGGCAACGAGAATGAAGCGCAAGACACGACCACGCTCTACGGCAAGGTGCTGCGCATGCGCATCAACAGCGATGCCAGCGCCTATTCGGTGCCCACGGACAACCCGTACGGCAACCTGATCTGGGCGCGTGGCCTGCGCAACCCCTGGCGCTGCAGCTTCGATCGCGCCGGCAACGGCAACCTGCGCTGCGGCGACGTCGGCAACTCGCGGCGCGAGGAGGTCAACCTGATCCAGCGCGACGCCAACTACGGTTGGCCCGTCTACGAAGGATCATTGTCGAACGCGAATCCGGGCAACCGTCCCTACAGCGACTTCACGCCGCCGCAGCATGAGTACGACCATGCCGTGGGCGTGGCCGTGATCGGCGGCTATGTCTACCGCGGCAGCGCGTTGCCGGCGCTGGCCGGCCGCTACGTCTACGGTGACTACACGGCGCAGACGCTGTGGGCGTTGCAGTTCGACGGCAGCGGGCGCGTGACCGCGAACGACACCGTGACCGCCGGTCCGCAGTTCATGCTCGGCATGGGCGAGGATCAGGCCGGCGAGTTGTATGCGCTGTCCGGCAACGGCCTGGTTCTCGGCCTGCAGGCAGCCGCCGGCAGCGGCACCGTGGCGCCGATGCCCACCGCCTTGTCGGCCACCGGGCTGTTCAGCGACCTGGCGCAGCTGACGCCATCGCCCGGCGTCATCGACTACACCGTCAACGCGCCGTTCTGGTCCGACGGCGCCGAAAAGCGGCGCTGGTTCGTCTTGCCGGGCAACGCGACGATCGGCTTTGCCGCAGATGGCGCGTGGACCTTTCCGGTCGGCACGATCACCGTCAAGCACTTCGAGCTGCCGCTGGCCGGCGGCGGCACGACGCGTGTCGAGACCCGCGTCATGGTCCACCGCGACGGCGGCTGGGTCGGCTACACCTACCGCTGGCGCGGCGATCAGAGCGATGCCGATCTGCTCACCAGCGCTGCGAGCGCAACCTACCAGACGCTCAACCCGGCGACCAACGCGCCGACGACGGTGACCTGGAACTTTCCCAGCCAGGCGCAATGCCTGCAATGCCACACCGCAGCCACCGGCCGCGCGCTCGGCCTGAACACGCGCCAGTTCAACGGCAGCCACACCTACGCCGCCACCGGCCGCAGCGACAACCAGCTGCGCACCTTGAACCACATCGGCGTCTTCAGCAGCGACATCGGCGCGGCCAGCCGGTACGGCGCCATGCCCGACCCGAGCGATGCATCGGCTGCGCTCGAAGCCCGCGCCAAAGCCTGGCTCGACACCAACTGCGGCATCTGCCACCTGCCCGGCGGGCCGACGCCGGTGGCGATGGATCTGCGCTACGCCACCGCGGTCGCCGACATGCAACTCGTCGGCGTGGCCAACCAGGGCAGCGTCGCCGGCGTGCGCGTGGCGCCCGGCAATCACGCCGGCAGCCTGCTCTGGCAGCGCGCCAACTCGACCGACGCCACCGTGCGCATGCCGCCGCTGGGCGTGGACACGCGCGACGATGCCGGCCTGAAACTCCTCGCCGACTGGATCGATACGGTGCGATGAGAAAGTGTGAAGCAAGCCGATAGGCCGGATTCTGTGCAGCGCGGTTTTGACGCCGCGCCGTGACCGCCATTCATCTGGGCCGCTCATCGCTGAACGGCTCGGTGCCACCTACCCGCCGGCTCCGCGAGCCACATCGATGCCGGCCTATTTGGTGTTGCTGCGCGTAGAGATTGCCCGTTTCACTCGTGGCGGGCTTTGCCCGCCACGAGTGCTGTTTGGTTCGGGCTTGCGCCCGAGTCCCTGCTTTCGCAGGGACCACCAGCTTGCGCTGGCGCCTCACAGACACCCGAGCGGGCCCGCCCCGACTCGTCTCTGTTGCTCTGATCCTCACGTCACCGTGGAGAGCCGTTAGCTCCTACGCTGCTCTGTGCAGTCCGGACCTTCCTCCAGTGCGCCCTTTCGGGACTTGCACCAGCGGCGGTCTGGCTTGCTTCACGGGCGCATTATCGCGGCGCTTGCAATGCCCGGATCATGAACGCGGCGCTTGCAGCGCCGCGATGCGCTCTTCGATCGGTGGGTGGCTCGAGAACAGCTTCATCAGGCCGCTCGGCATGCCGGTGATGCCCATCGCCTGCACGCTCTGCGGCAACTGGCCCGGCGGCAGACCGCCCAGGCGCGCCAGCGCATGCTGCATCGGCCGCGCATTGCCCATCATGTCGGCGGCGCCGCGGTCGGCGCGGAACTCGCGCTGGCGCGAGAACCAGGCGACGATGATCGCGGCCAGCACGCCGAGCACGATGTCGAGCACGATGGTCGTAACGTAGTAGCCGATGCCGGGACCGTCGTTGTTGTTGCGCAGCACCACCTTGTCGACCACGTAGCCGATGACGCGCGAGAGGAAGACGACGAAGGTGTTCATCACGCCCTGGATCAGCGTCATCGTCACCATGTCGCCGTTGGCGACGTGCGCGACTTCGTGGCCGATCACGGCCTCGACCTCCTCGCGGTTCATGCCCTGCAGCAGGCCGGTGGACACCGCCACCAGCGCCGAGTTCCTGAACGCGCCGGTGGCGAAGGCATTGGGCTCGCCCTCGTAGATGGCCACCTCGGGCATCTGGATGCCGGCCTTGTCGGCAAAGCGGCGCACGGTGGACACGATCCACTGGTGCGTGGCGTCGGGCGAGTCGTTGATGACCTGGGCGCGCGTGCTCCACTTGGCCATCGGCTTGCTCATCAGCAGCGAGATGATCGCGCCGCCAAAGCCCATCACTGCCGAGAAGGCGAGCAGGCCGGGCAGGCTGAGACCGTTGGCGGTGAGGAAGCGATTCAGGCCGAAGATGTTCACCACCAGCCCGAGCACGAGCATGACGGCGAGGTTGGTGACGAGGAACAGGGCGATGCGTTTCATGGCGTTGGTGACTGGGAGCACGAAGGGCTCCGCAACGCGCAGGATGTTAGGGCCTGTGACCTGCGTTCAAGGGCGCGGGGCGAAAGACCTGTTTATCCGCATAAAACGCGGGGTCTTCGTTGGCCGGCCACCAACGGGGGATGCCGAGCACCGGCAGCGGCAAGAAAGGTTTCGCGGCCCACTGTGCGGGCGAAAGCGACAGCGGATCGGCCAGCAGCACGTGCGCCGTCAGGCTTTTGCGCGCTGCGGTGGCAAGTTGTTCGAGCAGCGCGTGACCAAAGATCTCGAAGCGCTGGCCGCGCCACAGCGCGCGGTGAGTGACGAAGAGCGCTTGCCAGTCGCGTGTGGCGAGCGCTTCGGTCAGCACAGACGGCGCGTCGGGCCACAGCGCGCCGTTCTCGTCGAACAGTGTCAGCGCATCGCGCACCGCGCCGCGCGTGGCGCCGATGCCGCGCGCTGCGATCTCTGCGGCTTGCAAGTCGTTCAAGCGCTGTTTGATCCGCGGGTGCCGATGCCAGATCAGGCGATTGAAGTGGTCGTGCAGGTTGTTGTCGCGCGTCGGCACCTTGCCGGTGCGGGCGATGAAGGCCTCGTAGGCTTCGCCCGTGGGCAGTTCGCTGGCGGCGATGAAGCGCACCGGTGGGCGCTGCGCAGCGGCGTCACACAGCGGCAGCAACCAGGGCTGCGTCCAATCGAGCTGAACGTTCAACTCGTCGCGCGGCGCTGCACGTGGTTCGGCTGCTTGTCCGGCCGCAATTCGAACAACTCGGGAAACTGGCTGAAGAGTTTGGTCGAGGAGCCGCTCTTGGACAGCAGCTTGGCATCGCGCAGGCGCTCCGCTGCAACGCGCAGCTCGACCGACTCGCCGGCAGCCAAGGCGGGCAACGCTTCAAAGATGGCCCGCGCTTTGTCAGGAACAGCGGCTACTGCCTTCTTCGCCGGTGCTTTCGCGGCGCGTTTCTTTGCCGCCGTCTTTACCGGTGCCGTGCGCGCAGCCGCCTTGCGATGCGACAGCACTTCGTAGTCGTCGTAGACGCTGATGGTCTCTTCACCCGTCTTGCCCTCCTGACCGACGCCGATGACGCGGCAGCCCTTCTCGCGCAGCCGCGCCACCAGCGGCGCGAAGTCGGAGTCCGACGACGCGATCACCACCACCTGCGGCCGCTCGCTGGTGGCAAGGTCGATCGCATCGACCGCCAGCGCAATGTCGGTCGAGTTCTTGCCCGCAGCGAGGTTCACCATCGGGCGGATCGACAAGCGCTTGAACGCCGCCTGGTGCTTGACCGCCGACTCGGCTGTGCAGTACGCGCGCCGGACATGCGGGCCGCCGAAGTGCTGCTGCACCCACGGCACGGCCTGCTCGATGACGTCGAGCGAGACGTTGTCGGCGTCGATCAGCAGCATCACGCGGTCGTGCGTCATTCTTGAAGTCTCCAGTTCAGCGTTTCACCACCACGCAGCGGCTTGAGCCTGGCGTCGCCGAACGGCACGCTCTCAGGAAGCGTCCACTGCTGGCGCGTCAACGTCACCGTGCTCATGTTGCGCGGCAGGCCGTAGAAGTCCGGGCCGTTGAAACTCGCAAACGCTTCCAACTTGTCGAGAGCGCCCGCGGCTTCGAAGGCTTCGGCGTAGAGCTCCATTGCTGCGGGTGCGGTGTAGCAGCCGGCGCCGCAGACCGAGTTCTCCTTGAGCACGGCGGCGTGCGGAGCACTGTCGGTGCCGAGAAAGAATTTCGAGCCACCGCCCGTGGCCGCGCTGATCAACGCCTGGCGATGCGCTTCGCGTTTCAACACCGGCAGGCAGTAGTAGTGCGGGCGCAGGCCGCCTTTGAAGATGGCGTTGCGGTTGTAGAGCAGGTGGTGCGCGGTGACGGTGGCGGCGGTGAAGCGGTCGCTCGCAGCCACGTACTGCGCCGCCTCCTTCGTCGTGATGTGCTCGAAGACGACTTTCAGCTCGGGAAAGTCGCGCCGCAGCGGCTGCATCACGCGCTCGATGAACACCGCCTCGCGGTCGAAGACGTCGATCTCGTTGTCCGTGACCTCGCCGTGCACGAGCAGCAACAGGCCCGCGCGCTGCATCGCTTCGAGCGTGGCGTGGGTCTTGCGGAGGTCGGTGACGCCGGCGTCGCTGTTGGTCGTCGCGCCGGCGGGGTAGAGCTTGACGGCCACCACGCCGGCGTCCTTGGCGCGGCGAATCTCGTCCGGCGGCAGCTTGTCTGTGAGGTACAGCGTCATCAGCGGCGTGAAGTCGGCGCCTTTGGGCAAGGCCGCGACGATGCGTTCGCGGTAGGCCAACGCCGCAGCCGCCGTGGTGACCGGCGGCTTCAGGTTCGGCATGACGATCGCGCGCGCGAACTGAGCTGCCGTGGCCGGCAGCACCGCTGCCATCGCCGCGCCATCGCGCAGGTGCAGGTGCCAATCGTCGGGGCGGGTGATCGTCAGCGTCTGGGTCATGCGGGCATTCTCACCCGGGGGCTTGCGCCGCCCATATATTTCGACTATTCTGGAATTATGGAAGAACAAGCGATTGTCACCTCGCTGGCTGCGCTGGCCCAGCCGCTGCGCCTGAAGGTGTTCCGCGCCCTCGTGGTCTCCGGCCCGCGCGGGTTGACCCCTGGGGCGATGAGCGAAGGCGCCGGTGTGCCGCCGGCCACCTTGTCCTTCCACCTGAAGGAGCTGATGGCCAGCGGCCTCGTTACGCAGCAGCGCGACGGCCGCTTCCTGATCTACCGCGCCGACTTCGCGCGCATGAACGGCCTGCTGGCCTACCTCACCGAAAACTGCTGCGAAGGCAGCGCCTGCTGCATCCCTGCCCCCAAAGGAGCCTCACGATGAGTCACCGTTTTCATGTCCACCTGCATGTGGCCGATCTCGAGCAAAGCGTCGGCTTTTATTCCAAGCTCTTCGCCGCCGCGCCAGCGCGCCGCGAGAGCGATTACGCGAAGTGGATGCTCGACGACCCGCCGGTCAACTTCGCGATCTCCACGCGCGGCGAAGCTGGGCGCATCGACCACCTCGGCATCCAGGCCGACAACGCCGGCGACCTGGCCGCGCTGCAGGCGCGCGCGCAGGGTGCGGATCTGGCGCTCGACGTCGAAGGCCAGACCGATTGCTGCTACGCGCGCAGCGACAAGCATTGGGTGACCGACCCGCAGGGCATCGCCTGGGAGCACTTCCACACGCTGGCCGACACCCCGACATTCGGCGGTGAGAAAGCTGCCGCGCAGGCCTGTTGTCCGGCGCCGGCGCGCGGAAAACCAGTGGGCGTGAAGGTGGCCGCTGCCAGCGGCTCGTGCTGCTGAATGATTGGACAAGCCATGCACGGGCCCC
This sequence comes from uncultured Burkholderiales bacterium, assembly GCA_902826345.1. Taxonomy (GTDB): domain Bacteria; phylum Pseudomonadota; class Gammaproteobacteria; order Burkholderiales; family Burkholderiaceae_C; genus CADEEN01. Next base: position 16,816 of record CADEEN010000008.1, read on the forward strand.
CGTTTCACGTCTTGTTCGTGTGCACAGGCAACTCTGCACGTTCCATCCTCGCCGAGGCCCTGCTGCGACAGATGGGCCGCCCACGCTTCACCGCGGCGTCCGCGGGCAGCCATCCGAAGGGCGAAGTTCATCCGATGGCGCTGCGCGTGCTGGATGACCTGCACCTGCCGACGGCCGGGCTGCGCAGCAAGTCGTGGGACGAGTTCTCCGGCGCCGACCTGCAAGCCCTCGACTTCGTCATCACGGTGTGCGACAAAGCCGCCGGCGAAGCCTGCCCGGTCTGGCCAGGCCAGCCGATGACGGCGCACTGGGGCCTGCCCGACCCCGCCGCCGTGCAGGGCGACGACCACGCCGTGCACCGCGCCTTCACCGACACCGCGATCGCGCTGCGGCGCCGCATCGAGCTGATGACCGCGCTGCCGATCGAGCGGCTCGATCGCCTGGCACTGCAGCGCAGCGTGCGCGACATCGCCAACACCTGACGCATGACTTCCCACATCCTCATCCTGTGCACCCACAACTCGGCGCGCAGCGTGCTCGCCGAGGGCATGCTCAACCATTGGGCGAAGCAGCTCGGCCGCGATGTCGTCGCCCACAGCGCCGGCAGTGCGCCGAGCGGGCGGGTCAACCCGTTCGCGCTCGAAGCACTCGCCGCGGCGGGCGTCGATGTGCAAACACCGCGCAGCAAGAGCTGGGACGAGTTCGCGCGGCCCGGTGCGGTGCCGCTGGCCGCGGTGATCACCGTCTGCGACAGCGCCGCCAAGGAGACCTGCCCCTACTTCCCCGGCGCGCCCGTGCAGGTGCACTGGGGCTACCCGGACCCGAGCCACGCCGAAGGCGGTGACGACGGCAGGCGGCGCGCGTTCGAGCTGACGCGGCAGGCGATCGGCTACCGCATGCTGCAACTGCTGGCGCTGCCGATCGAACGCATGGACGCGACAGCGTTGCGCGAGGCGCTGCGCAAGATCGCCACGACATGACGGCGCCCCTGCCGCGCAGGCTGCTCGCCGAGGGCCTGGGCACCCTGCTCCTGCTGGCCATCGTCATCGGCTCCGGCGTCATGGCCGAGCGCCTCGCGGGCGGCAACGCAGCCATCGCGCTGCTGGCCAACACCGCCGCCACCGTCGCTGGCCTGTGGGTGCTGATCGAACTCTTCGGTCCGCTGTCGGGCGCGCACTTCAACCCGGCCGTGTCGGCGGTGATGGCCTGGCGCGGTGCGCTGGCCCGGCGCGAGTTCGTGCCCTACGTCGCCGTGCAACTCGTCGGCGCGATGCTCGGCGCCTGGCTCGCGCATACCATGTTCGACATGACCGTCGTGCAGTGGTCGACCAAATTGCGCAGCGGCGTGGGTCAGTGGATTGCCGAGGCGGTGGCCACCGCCGGCCTGCTGCTGACGATCCTGCGTGCGCCGAGCGCGCGTGTGGCGCCGCTGGTGGCAGCGTGGATCGGCGCGGCCTACTGGTTCACCGCCAGCACCTCGTTCGCCAACCCGGCGGCGGCGTTCGGCCGCATGTGGAGCGACTCGTTCGCGGGCATCTCGCCGGCCAGCGTGCCTGCCTTCGTGGCGGCGCAACTCGCAGGCGCCGCGGCCGGCGCCCTGCTGCATCAAGCGCTGGGAGCGTCAGCGCGCGACGGTTCGCCACGCTGAATCTCGCGAAGGCACGACAAGCACAGACAGCCCAGGTAGCGTTCGCGCAGCGCCGCCAGCGTGGGCGCATCGAGCGTCAGCGTCGTGCACGCGCAAGGCTGCGAGAGGTCGGCGGCACCGCAGTGGAAGTCGCCTTCGCAGCGCGGACAACGGCTCGGGCCGTCGCTCACCGCACCTGCCTCAGAGCGCGCCCTGCACGTTGACGTACAAGGCGTACAGAGAATGGCTTGCCGTCATGAACAGCCGGTTGCGCTTGGCGCCGCCGAAGCACAGGTTGGCACAGCGCTCGGGCAGGTGGATGTGGCCGAGCGCCTTGCCCGCCGCGTCGAACGCGCGCACGCCGTCGAGCGGCTCGCTCGGCACGCGGCCGTTGCCGCCCCAGCCGCACCAGATGTGGCCTTCGGCGTCGATGGCGATGCCGTCGAGCGCGCCGCCGTCGGCCGCGTCGATGACCAGGCGCTTGTTGGTCAGCTCGCCATTCGCGCCGACGCGGTACGCCCACAACCGCCGGTGCGGCTCGGCGCGGCTCTCGACGACGTACAGCTCCGACTCATCGGGCGAAAACGCCAGGCCGTTCGGCCCGTTCAGATCGGCCAGCACTTGCCGCAGCTCGCCTGCCGGCGACAGCCGGTACACCGCGTGCGGCAGCTCCTGCGCGGCAGGCTCGCCCTCCCAATGGCCGCCGATGCCGAAGCTCGGGTCGGTGAACCAGATGCTGCCGTCCTGTGCGCAGACGATGTCGTTCGGCGAGTTCAGCCGCTTGCCGCCGCTGCGCTCGGCGAGCACGGTGATGCGGCCGTCGTACTCGGTGCGGGTGATGCGCCGCGTCAGGTGCTCGCACGAGACGAGGCGGCCATCACGGTCGCGGGTGTGGCCGTTGGCGTTGTTGCTCGGTTCGCGAAAGACGCTGATCGCGCCCGAACAATCGTCCCAGCGCAAGATACGGTTGTTCGGGATGTCGCTGAACAACAGGTAGCGGCCGTCGCCGAACCATACCGGGCCCTCCGCCCAGCGAAAACCTGTGGCCAGTTGCTCGACGCTGGCGCTGTACAGGCGCAGCGCAAGGAAGGATTCGTCGAGGACTTCGATCGACGGATCGGGGTAGCGCAACGCGGGTGTGAAGGTAGGCATCTCAGTAGCGTACCGGCTTGAACTGCCACCCGGGTTCCCTCTTCTGCATCTCGATCGCATCGTCGCGGTCGGTCAGGCCGCAGTCCTCGTACTGCTGGTGCAGGCGGGCGAGCGCGACCGGATCGAGCGTGATGCCCAGGCCCGGCTCGCGCGTCACGCGGGCGCAGCCGCCTTCGATCGGCAGCTTGCCGCCGACCAGCAGTTCGTCGCTCTGCCACGGGTAGTGGGTGTCGCAGGCGTAGGTCAGCATCGGCGTGGCCGCAGCGAGGTGCGTCATCGCGGCCATCGAGATGCCGACGTGGCTGTTGGAGTGCATCGACAGGCCGCGGCCGAAGGTGGCGGCGACGCGGTTCAGCTCCAGCGTGGCGCGCAGCCCGCCCCAGAAGTGGTGGTCGGTGAGGATGATGTCTTCGCTGTGCTTGGCGATGCTGCCCGGGATGTCGCCGTAGGACGTGGTGCACATGTTGGTGGCGAAGGGCATGCCGGGCATTTCGCGCTTCAACGCCGCCATGCCGTCCTGGCCGCGCACCGGGTCCTCGTAGTACTCGAGCGTGCCTTCGAGGCGGCGCCCGCAGCGCAGCGCGGTGGCGTGGGTCCAGGCGCCGTTGGGGTCGATGCGCAGCGGCACGTTCGGGCCGAAGGCCTTGCGCAGCGCCAGCATCGAGTCGACTTCGAGGTCCGGGTCGAGGATGCCGTTCTTGAGCTTGATCGACTCGAAGCCGTACTCGCTGCACATCGCCCGCGCCTGGGCGACGATGCCCTCGGGGTCGAGCGCCGCGGCCTGGCGCGCCGCGGCCCAGCCGGTGGCCGCGGGATCGGTGTCGAAGCCGAGCGCGCCGCCGGCGCCTTCGTACTTGAAGAAGAGGTAGGCCGAGTAAGGCACGCGCTCGCGCACCACGCCGCCCAGCAGGTCGACCACCGGGCGGCCGATGGCCTTGCCCATCATGTCGAAGCAGGCGACCTCGATTGCGCTCCAGACGTGGTTGATGCGCGCCGTTTCCCAGGGCCGCACGTCCTTCAGTGCGCTGACGCCGCCGTCGCCGAAGCGGTCCACCAGCGCCTGCTTGATGCCGTTGAGCTGGAACGGGTCGTGGCCGATGACGACATCACGCGCGTCGCGCAGCATGCCGAGCGTGACCGAGCCACCGGGAATCTCGCCGATGCCGGTGATTCGGTCGTCGGACACCAGCTCGACGATCGTGCGCAGCGCGTACGGCGCGTGCAGGCCGGCGGCGTTGAGCAGCGGCGGGTCGCCAATCGCGATCGGCGTGACGCGCATCTCGGTGATCTTCACAGGCCGAACACCTTCGGCAGCCACATCGAGATGGCCGGCACGTAGGTAACCATGCCCAGCACGAACAGCATCGCGCCGAAGAAGGGCAGCAGCGCCTTGGTCACCTGCTCGATCGGCAGCTTGGCAATGGCCGCGCCGACGAACAGCACCGCGCCCACCGGCGGCGTGATCAGGCCCATGCCGAGATTGACCATCATGATCATGCCGAAGTGCACCGGGTCGATGCCGATCGACGTCGCCACCGGCAGCAGGATCGGCGTCATGATCAGGATCAGCGGCGCCATGTCCATCAGCGTGCCCAGCAACAGCAGCAGCACGTTGATCATCAGCAGGATGACCCAGGGCTGGTCGCTGACGCCGGTGAACAGCGTCGTGATCTGCTGCGGGATCTGCATCAGCGTCATGATGTAGCCGAAGGCCGCCGCGAAGCCGATCAGGATCATCACGATCGACAGCGTCTTGACCGTGCGGTGCATCAGCTTGGGCAGGTCGCGCCACTGGTAGTCGCGGTAGATGAACATCGTGACGAAGAAAGCCCAGATGACCGCGATCGACGCCGACTCGGTGGCCGTGAACACGCCCGACAGGATGCCGCCGAGGATGATGACCATCGTCATCAGGCCCCACATCGCGTCGAGGCAGATCTTCAGCGCCTGCTTGAGCGGGATGCGCTCGCCGCGCGGGAAGTTCTTCTTCTTCGCGATCACCATGCACAGCGTCGCCAGCGTCAGCCCGAGCAGCAGGCCCGGCAGCACGCCGGCGACGAACAGGGCTGCGATCGAGATCGAGCCGCCGGCGGCGAGCGAGTAGATGATGGCGTTGTGCGACGGCGGGATCAGGATCGCCTGCACCGAGCCGCTGACGGTGACCGCGGTGGCGAAGTCGCGCGGGTAGCCTTTCCTCGCCATCTCCGGGATCAGCACCGAGCCGATCGACGCGGTGTCGGCCATCGACGAACCGGAGATCGCGCCGAAGAACGTGGACGCGAGGATGTTGACCAGCGACAGGCCGCCGCGGATGAAGCCCACCAGCACGCCGGCGAAGGCGACCAGGCGGCGCGACATGCCGCCCTCGGCCATGATGGCGCCGGCCAGCACGAAGAACGGGATCGCCAGCAGCGAGAACTTGTTGACCCCCGACGCGATCTGGATCATCACCGCGTCGATCGGAATGTCGATCCAGAGCGCGCCGATCAGCGCCGACAGGCCCATCGCATACGCGACCGGCATGCCGATGAGCATGAGCACAGCGAAGGAACCGAGCAGGACGAAGGCATCCATCACGCGGCCCCGGTGTCTTCGATGAGGTGGTCGAAGGTGACCACCGCACGCTGGTTCTGGCCGCCGAAGAAGATCACCTCGAGCACGAACAGCGCGGTCACCAGGCCGCCGATCGGCACCGGCATGTAGGTGATGCCCACGCGCAGCCACGGCAGCTGGCCGATGACCTGGTTCCAGGTCTCCAGGCACAGCCGTGTGCCCTTGACCACGGTGAAGATCGCCACCGCGAGCATGCACAGGTGCACCACGCCGCGCAGCACGTGGCGCAGGCCTTCGGGCAGGCGGTCGGTGAGCATCGCCACCGCGATGTGCGAGCCGGCGCGGTAGGCCACGGCCGCGCCGAGGAAGGTGAACAGCACCATCAGCTGGATCGCGATCGGCTCCGGCCACTGCGAGCCGGTGCCCAGCACGTAGCGCGTGAAGATGCCCCACGGAATGATCAGCGACATCACGGCGATGGCGATGCCGGACAGCCAGATGCACGCCAGGTAGATGCCGTCGTTGAAGCGATGGAAGGTTTCGGCCATGGCGCTGCGTTCTGAAAAGAGGGCGGGATGCGAACACGCCGCGCGGGCCGCTTCGGGCCAGCGCGGCGCGAGGCCGGGATTTACTTGACGTCGTTGATGCGCTTCATCAGGTCCGCAAACTGCGCGCCGTACTTCGCGCGCACCGGCGCGGTGGCGTCGAAGAAGGGCTTCTGGTCGACGTCGATGAACTGGATGCCGGCGGCCTTGAGCTTGCTGCTGTAGTCGGCCACGCTCTTGTCCCACAGCGCGCGCTGGTCGAGCTGCGCCTCGCGCGAGACCTTCTTCACCAGGGCCTGGTCTTCTTTGCTCAGCTTGTCCCAGCTGACCTTGGACATGACGAAGATCTCCGGGATGATCAGGTGATTCGTCTGCGCGTAGTACTTGGCCGGCGTGTTGTAGTGGTTGGCCGTGAAGTACGAAGGCGGG
>CADEEN010000008.1:23131-25585 GCA_902826345.1 uncultured Burkholderiales bacterium
TAGGCCATCGCTATGCCGTTGCCGCCCATCGCGTTCATCGTGTCGACGAACAGCGGGTTGCCCATCATGCGCACCTTCTGCCCTGCCAGATCGGCGGGGGTCTTCACCGGCTTCTTGGTGTAGAGGTTGCGCGCACCGCCGTCCATCCAGCCCAGGCCGACCAGCTTGGCCGGGCTGTCGCTGACCTTCTGCAGCAGCTCGTCGCCGATCGGGCCGTCGATGACCTTGCGCATGTGCGCCACGTCGCGGAAGACGAAGGGCATGTTGAAGACGTTGACGTCGGGCACGACCGGCCCGATCACGCCGAGCGAGATGCGGGCGATCTGGATCGCGCCGAGCTGCGTCTGCTCGACCACTTCCTTTTCCTGTCCGAGCACGGCGCCGGGGAACATCTGCATCTTGATGCGGCCGTTGGTGGCCGCTTCGAGCTTCTTGCCCATGTTCTCGACCGCCACCACCGTCGGGTAGCCGGCGGGGTGGGTGTCGGTGGCCTTGAGGACCATGTTCTGGGCCTGGGCGGCAAAGGCAGTGAGCGCAGCCGCGGCGGCGATCAGGGTTCTGCGAAGCATCATGGGGCGTCTCCTGGGTGTCGCGCCGTGACTCGGCGCAGGGGTTTGAACGGTTGGGGAAAGGGATCGGTCAGTCGTAGTGACCCTGACGAACGAAGGCGCCGCCCTGGTGGATCGCCGCCGGGTCGGTGCCATCGATGGTGGGTTGGCGCGCTTCCACCGCGGCTCGAAAGCGCTCGGAGCTGTCCTGCGGCCGGTAGCCGATGTGGCGGGCACCGGTGTTGTCCCACCACGTCGTCTTGTTGTCGCTCATGCCGTAGATCACCGTGTGGCCCACGATCGGCGCGGTGAGCGCGGCGACGATGAGGCGCTCGGTGTCGTCGTAGCTCATCCAGGTGGCGAGCATGCGGCGGTCCTTCGGCTCGGTGAACGACGAGCCGATGCGCAGGCTCACCGTCTCAAGGCCGTGGCGGTCCCAGTACAGCTGCGCCAGGTTCTCGCCGAAAGCCTTGGACAGGCCGTAGTAGCCATCGGGGCGCACCGGGTCCCGTGGTGAGATGACCTGGTCCTGGCGGTAGAAGCCGGTGACGTGATTCGAGCTGGCGAAGACGACACGCTTGACCTTGTTCTTGCGCGCCGCCTCGTACAGGTTGACCATGCCGACGATGTTGCCGGCCAGGATCGGCGCCCAGGGCTGCTCGGTCGAGACGCCGCCCATGTGCACCACCGCGTCCACGTCCTGCAGCAGCGCCAGCATCGCCTGCGGGTCCTCGAGCGCGGCCAGCATCACCTCTTCGCCCTCGCCCGCGGGCCCGAAGTCCGAGCGGTGCGACAGGCGCAGCATGTCGCAGTACGCCCTCAGGCGCGGGCGCAGCTCGCGGCCGAGGTTGCCGGCCGCGCCGGTCAGCAGCAGGCGGCGAAAGCGGAGCGGGGTGACGGGGTCCATGGCGGTCGGGCGTGGCGGCTTGAGGGGTGTTCGGCGTTTTGTCGGCGTCGTGTTGGCGTCGTGTTGACGTTTTGTCGTTCGGTGCTGGGGTTTGCCCTGGGGCTTTGTTGTCTGTTGTCGTACAACAATGTAGCCCGCCCCGAGTCGTTCTCCGCTCGGTGTTTGCCCGAATGCCATGCTGACCCGACGCCAACGCCCCCTCGCCCACGACCTGGCCGACGCCCTCGGCGACCGCATCGCCGGCGGCGAACTCACGCCGGGCACGCAGCTGCCCACCGAAGCCGCGTTCATGGACGAGTTCGGCGTCAGCCGCACGGTGGTGCGCGAGGCCCTGTCCAAACTGCAGCAGACCGGCGCGGTGCGCACGCGCCACGGCGTGGGCACCTTCGTCGTCGGCCCGCCCGACGCCGGCAAGGGCTTTCGCATCGGGCCGCGCCACCTGGCAACGCTGCGCGACGTGATTGCCGTGCTCGAGCTGCGCATCGGCATCGAGACCGAGGCCGCGGCGCTGGCGGCGCAGCGCCGCGACGACAGCCACCTCAAGTCGATGCGGGCCGCGCTCGACGACTTCACGCACGCGGTCGAAGCCGGCCGCGACGCGGTCGAGGCCGACCTGCGCTTTCACCGCGAGATCGCGCGCGCCACCGGCAACCCGCATTTCAGCGGCCTGATGGCCACGCTCGGCGCCAAGATCATTCCGCGCGCGCGCCTGGGCGCCGACGACGTGCTCGACCAGGAGCGCAGCATCTACCTGCGCCGCGTCAACACCGAGCACGAGAGCATCTACGACGCCATCGCCACCGGCGACGCCGAAGGCGCGCGCGCGGCGATGCGCACCCACCTCGCCAACAGCCGTGAACGGCGCCGCCGCGCCAGCGCGGACGCTTGACCTAGGTTGTACGATGACTGCTGACATGACCCTCACCCCCACCATTGCCCGCCTGCAGGCCATCCCCGTCGCCGGCCGCGACGGCATGTTGATGAACCTGTCGGGCGCAC
>CADEEN010000009.1 GCA_902826345.1 uncultured Burkholderiales bacterium
GACGGTATGTTTTCGTCATGACGCCGCAGAATCACAGCAGCACAATGTCGTACTGTTCCGGCGTCAGGCTCGGCTCCACCGACAGCGAGATCGGCTTGCCGATGAACTCGGACAGACCCGCGAGGTGCTGGCTTTCTTCGTCGAGCAGCATCTCTACCACCGAGGCGTTGGCGACGATGCGGAACTCCTTCGGGTCGAACTGGCGCGCTTCGCGCAGCACCTCGCGCAGGATGTCGTAGCAGACGCTGCGCGCGGTTTTCAGGATGCCGCGGCCCTCGCACGTCGGGCACGGCTCGCACAGCATGTGGGCCAGGCTTTCGCGCGTGCGCTTGCGCGTCATCTCGACCAGGCCCAACTGCGTGAAGCCGCTGACCGTCGTGCGCACGCGGTCGCGCGCGAGTTGTTTGCGAAACTCGCCGAGCACGCTGTCCTGATGGTCGGCGCGCGTCATGTCGATGAAGTCGGCGATGACGATGCCGCCGAGGTTGCGCAGCCGCAGCTGCCGTGCGATCGCGCCGGCGGCTTCGAGATTCGTCTTGAAGATCGTGTCGTCGAAGTTGCGCACGCCGACGAAGCCGCCGGTGTTCACGTCCACCGTCGTCAGCGCTTCGGTCTGGTCGATGATCAGGTAGCCGCCGCTCTTCAGATCGACGCGGCGCGCCAGCGCGCGGCGAATCTCTTCGTCGATGTTGAACAGGTCGAAGATCGGCCGCTCGCCGACGTAGTGCGCGAGCTTCGCCACCGAGCCCGGCGTGAAGGTGGCACCGAAGCCGCGCAGGTGTTCGAACTGCAGCTTCGAGTCGATGCGGATCGCCGCCGTTTCGTCGTGCGCCAGATCGCGCAGCACGCGCTCGGCCAGCGTCAGGTCCTGGTGCAGCAGCGTGCCCGGCGGCGAGGCGAAGGCGCGCTCGCGGATGCCGGCCCAGGTCTTGCGCAGGTAGGCGATGTCGTCGGCGAGCTCGGCGTCGGAGGCCTCTTCGGCGTTCGTGCGCAGGATGAAGCCGCCACCCGTGTAGGGCTCACCGGTCTTGCCGGCCAGCATGCCCAAGCGCTCGCGCAGTTGCTCGCGCAACTCCGGCGAGCCGATCTTCTGGCTGACGCCGAGGTGGTTGTCTTGAGGCAGGTGCACGAGCATGCGCCCGGCGATGCTGACCTGCGTCGACAGCCGCGCGCCCTTGCTGCCGATCGGGTCCTTCACCACCTGCACCGTCAGCGCCTGGCCCTCGAACAACTGGCGCTCGATCGGCACCGGCGCGGCGTTGGCCGTGGCCTCGCTGCGGCCGTTGCCGTTGTGCAGATCGGCGACGTGCAGGAACGCCGCGCGCTCGAGCCCGATGTCGATGAACGCGCTCTGCATGCCGGGCAGCACGCGCGCGACCTTGCCTTGATAGATGTTGCCGACGAGACCGCGTTCCAACGCGCGCTCGAGATGCAGTTCCTGCACCGAGCCGTTTTCGACGACGGCGACGCGGGTCTCGTGCGGCGTCCAGTTGATGAGGATGTCTTGTGAAGCCATCGGAGCAGTCTATGCGGACAGGTGGTGTGCGACCTTCGCCTGCCGCAGCAGCGCCGCCGTCTCGGCCAGCGGCAGGCCCATGACGCCGCTGTAGCTGCCGTCGATATGGGTGATCCAGCCGGCGAGCGCGCTTTGGATCGCATACGCGCCGGCCTTGCCGAACGGCTCGCCGGAATCGACGTAGGCATCGATCACTTGGCGCGGCAGCACCGCGAAGCGCACGCGCGAGATGCTGAGCGCTTCGAGCCGGCGCGTGCCGGTCCACAGCGCCACGGCCGACAGCACGCGGTGCGTTCGGCCCGACAGCGCGGCGAGCATCGCGCGCGCGTCGTGCGCGTCGGCGGGCTTGCCGAGGATGCGCGCGTGCAGCGCCACCGTCGTGTCGGCGCAAAGCACGGGCGCGGGCGGCAGGCCGCGCGCCGTGCAGCGCCGGCATGCCGCGTCGAGCTTGGCGCGCGTCACGCGCTGCACGTAGACCGTGGGCGCTTCGCCGCCGCGCACGGCTTCGAGCGCTTCGGCATCTTCGTTCGCGTCGGGCAGCAGCAGCTCGTGCCGCAGGCCGATCTGATCGAGCAGTTGCCGCCGGCGCGGGCTCTGCGAGGCGAGATAGACAAAGGGTGCGATCGCGGCCTCCTCGGGGATTGTTCACGCCGCGCTGTAGCGCGGGGCGCGGATTGTGCACGCCACGCAGCGTGACCGATGGCGCAGCGCGGCCGGGCACGCAGCGCGCGGGCTGCTGCAGCGGCTCCGTCGTGGATTGTCACCACATGTATCGACGGGCGGCGTCGCACGATGCGATCCACGGGAGGTTTCCATGAACGACGACACCACCATCTCCGCGCAGACGGACAACGGCCACTCGCAACACGAGCGGCTGCGCGCACCGACAACACGCGCCTACCTCGCCTTGCTCGGCGCAGCCGCGCTGTCGGGCGCTGCGCTGCACATGGTGCGGTCGACCAGCGCAGCCGACATGCCGGAGTGGTCGGCCCAGCACCTGACGCGGCCTACGGAGCTGCCGCACATCGAGATCGACACCTCGCTGCAACCCGTCGGCTTGTAGGCGTCGGCGCCGCGCCGGCGCGATCGCGCTCAGGCGCGGTGGTACGGGTGGCTGGAAAGCAGCGACCAGGCACGGTACAGCGCTTCGGCCAGCAGCACGCGCGCCAAGGCATGCGGCAGCGTCAGGTCCGACAGGCGCAGCGTCTCGTCGGCAGAAGACTTCAATCGCGCATCGAGCCCATCGGGCCCGCCGACGATCAGCGCCACATCGCGGCCGTCACCGAGCCAGAAGCGCAGGCGTTCGGCCAGTTGCACCGTGCTGCGCCGCTCGCCGTGCTCGTCGAGGATGACGCGGCGCGCGCCCTTGGGCACGGCAGCGTCGATGCGCTCGGCCTCGGCGGCCATCAGCGCCGTCGCCGTCTTGCCGCTCGTGCGCGGCTCGGCTTTCACGGCTTTGAGTTCGAGCCGGCACTCGGCCGCAAAGCGTTTGGCGAAATCGTCGAAGGCGGCGTCGGCCCAGGCGGGTTGGCGCTGGCCGACGGCGACCAGCACGAGCTTCATGTCTTGCGACGCGGCGCCGCTTTCTTGGCCGCCGACCTCTTCGCCGGCGCTTTGCTTGCAGCGGGCTTCTTCGCCGCCGCCGTCTTCTTCGCCGGCGGCTTGCGGGGCACGGCCTTGCCATCCAACGAAGTCTTGGGCAGCGGCGCCGCCTGCGCACCGAGCTTCATCTTCACCGACTTGTCGCCCCACAACTCTTCCAAGTTGTAGTACTGGCGGATCGCCGGCTGCATCACGTGCACGACCGCGGCGCCGCAGTCGACGATGATCCATTCGCCGTTGTCTTCGCCTTCGGTGCGCAACACCTGCATATCGCGCGACTTGACGCTGTCGCGAACGCTCGCTGCCAAAGCCTTGGTCTGCCGGTTGCTGTTGCCTGAAGCAACGATGACACGCTCGAACAGTGGCGACAGGTGCTCGGTGTTGAAGACGCAGATGTCGTGCGCCTTCACGTCTTCGAGGCCATCGACGATGGCGCGTTGCAGTTTGCGAATGTCCATTCAGCTCCTGAGGTACAGCCCGTGTTGAGCAATATAGCGGGCCACGTCAGGCGGCACCAGCATGTCGATGGGCAATCCGCGTGCCACGCGCGCGCGGATGTCCGTGGCCGAGATGTCCAGCATCGGCAGCGGCACGACGCGGTGCGGTGTGCGCAGCACCTCGGCGTTGACTGCCGGCATCGGGCCGGGCCGGTTGGCCACCGCGACCGTCACCAGGCCGAGCAGCTGTTGCCAATCACGCCAGGTGTGCAGGCCTGCGTACTGGTCGGCGCCGATGACGAGGAACAGCTCGGCGCGTGCGTGCTGCACGCGCAGCGCCCGCACCGTGTCGAGCGTGAAACTCGGCCCCGCGCGTTCGGTCTCGATGCAGTTGAGCACGAAGCGCTTTTCGCCGTCGATGGCCGCTTGCACCATCGCCTCGCGATGCGCGGCGTCGGTGATCGTGCGCGTCTTCTGCCACGGCCGGCCGGCGGGAATCCAATGCAGCGCATCGAGTGCGAACGCGTCGAGCGCCGCGCGCGCCAGCGCAAGATGCGCGTTGTGCGGCGGATCGAAGGTACCGCCGAAGAGGCCCAGGCGCTTCAGCGGATCCACTCGCGTGGCTTCAGGAAATCGCTGTACAGCTTCGCCTCGGGCGTGCCGGCCTCGGGTTGCCAGTCGTAGCGCCACTTGACGATCGGCGGCAGGCTCATCAGGATGCTTTCGGTGCGCCCGCCCGATTGCAAACCGAACAAGGTGCCGCGGTCCCAGACGAGATTGAACTCCACATAGCGGCCGCGGCGGTAGGCCTGGAAATCGCGCTCGCGCTCGCCGTACGGCATGTCGCGACGGCGCTGCACGATCGGCAGGTAGGCAGAGAGGAACGCATCGCCGACGGCGCGCTGCAGCGCAAAGCCCTGCTCGAAGCCGCCTTCGGAGAAGTCGTCGAAGAACACGCCGCCGATGCCACGCGGCTCGTTGCGGTGCTTCAGAAAGAAGTATTCGTCACACCACTGCTTGAAGCGCGGGTACTTGTCGGCGCCGAACGGCGCCAGCGCGTCGCGGTTCGTGCGGTGGAAGTGCGCGGCGTCGTCTTCGAAGCCGTAGTACGGCGTCAGGTCCATGCCGCCGCCGAACCAGGTCACCGGCTCCTCGCCGGCGTGCGCGGCCGCCAGCATGCGCACGTTCATGTGCACCGTCGGCACATACGGATTGCGCGGGTGGAAGACGAGCGACACGCCCATCGCCTCGAAAGGCGCGCCGGCGAGTTCGGGGCGGTGCTGCGTGGCTGATGGCGGCAGCGCCGGGCCGCGCACATGGGAGAAGCCGACGCCGCCGCGCTCGAGCAAGGCGCCCTCTTCCATCAGGCGCGTGATGCCTTCGCCTTGCAGCTTTTCGCCGGGCGGCTTCGTCCACTCGTCGCGGATGAATCGGCCTTGACCGTCCTCGGCTTCGAGCGCCGTGACGATGCGCTGCTGCAAGCCGAGCAGGTATTCGCGCACGCGGCTGACGACATCGCTCATTCTTTGCCCTCCTTGGCCGGCGGCAAGCGCACCGGCGCCGCCAACTCGGGCCGCTTGCCGCGGCGGTGCGACAGGTACTCGGCGATCACCGCCATGTCATCGTCGGCGTTGCCGCTCAAGCGGATGAAGCGCTCGAAGCCGACCACTTTTTCTTCGTAGTCGAAGTACACCAGCGCCAGCGGCACCGCGGCTTGGTGGGCCACGCGGTAGAAGCCGCTGCGCCAATGATCGTGATAACCGCGCGTGCCTTCGGGGGCGATGACGAGCCAGAAGAATTCGTTGTTGTCCTTGGCCTGCTTGACGCGCAGGACCATCTGCTCGACGAGGCCGCGCGGGCTCTTGCGGTCCACCGGCACGCCGCCGATCCATCGCATCCAGGCGCCGAACAGCGGCAGCTTGAACAACGAATCCTTGCCCCAGAACGACGGCGAGAAGCCGATCGCCCACTTGGCCAGCAAACCGATGGGCAGATCCCAATTCGAGGTGTGCGGATAGACGATGGCCACGCCTTGCTGCGCCGGCAAGCCGTCGAACTTGACCTGCCAGCCGGCCGCTTCGAGCAAGCGACGCGCGAGCGCGCTGCCACGCAGTTGCACAGCCCGGCCCATGATGTCGGTGGGAACGAAAGCCACTGAAGTCTTATCGCGCCTTCAACGCGCGGTGGCCGATGTCGCGCCGCAGTTGCATGCCGGCAAAGCGGATCGGCTCCAACGCCGCATACGCACGCTGCTGCGCCACGCGCAGCGGGTCGCCGAGCGCGGTGACGGTGAGCACGCGGCCGCCGCTGGTGACCAGTTCGCCAGCGGCGTTTTTCAACGTCGCGGCGTGAAAGACCTGCGTGTCTTCGCTGCCGGCCGGGATGCCGCCGATCGCGTCGCCCAGGCGCGGGCTCGCGGGATAGCCGGCGGAGGCCATGACGACGCCGAGCGCGCTGCGGCGGTCCCACTGCAGTTCGATGTCGCGCACGCCGCCGCCGTGTGTATCCGTGGCGGCCATCAGCAGCTCGAACAGATCGCTCTTCAGGCGCATCAGCAGCACCTGCGCTTCGGGGTCGCCCAGGCGCGCGTTGAACTCGACGACGCGCGCCCTGCCGTCGCCGTCGATCATCAGGCCGGCGTAGAGAAAGCCGCTGAACAGGTGGCCGTCGGCCGCCATGCCGGCGATCGTCGGCTGGATGACCTCGCGCATCACGCGCGCATGCACTGCGGGCGTGACCACCGGCGCGGGCGAGTACGCGCCCATGCCGCCGGTGTTGGGGCCCGTGTCGCCATCGCCGATGCGCTTGTGGTCCTGGCTCGTCGCCAGCGCGAGCGCATGTTTGCCGTCGGCGACGACGATGAAACTCGCCTCTTCACCGGCCATGAACTCTTCGATGACGACGCTGCCCGGCTCGCGCAGCATGAAGTCGATCGCGGTGTGCGCTTCGTCGGCGGTCATCGCAACGACGACGCCCTTGCCTGCGGCCAGGCCATCGGCCTTGACGACGATCGGCGCGCCGTGCTGATCGACATGCGCATGCGCCGCCGCAGCGTCGCTGAACACCGCGTGGTGCGCCGTCGGGATGCCGTGGCGCTGCATGAAGTCCTTGGCAAAGGCCTTAGAGCTTTCGAGCTGTGCCGCGGCGCGCGTCGGGCCGAAGATGCGCAGGCCGCGGCTGCGAAACAGATCGACCACACCCGCAGCCAGTGGCGCTTCAGGGCCGACAACGGTGAGCACGATTTTTTCCTGCGCCGCGAAGTCGGCCAGCGCATTCAAATCGGTGATCGGCACGTTGACCAGCGCCGCATCGCCCGCCGTGCCGCCGTTGCCCGGCGCGACGTAGACGCGCTGCACCTTCGACGACTGCGCCAGCTTCCACGCCAGCGCATGTTCACGCGCGCCGTTGCCGATGACGAGGACTTTCATCAGGCGTCGAGCTCGGCGTTGTGATAGACCTCTTGCACGTCATCGAGGTCTTCGATGACATCGAGCAGCTTTTGCATGCGCGCCGCATCGTCACCGGTGAGTTCGATCGGCGTCCCGGCGCGCATCGTCACCTCGGCGACTTCGGCTTTGAAGCCGACCTTCTCGAGCGCGTTCTTCACTGCCTCGAACTCGGTCGGCGGCGTCAGCACCTCGATCGACCCATCCTCGCCGGTGATGACGTCGTCGGCCCCCGCGTCGAGCGCCGCCTCCATCATCTGATCCTCGCTGGTGCCCGGCGCAAAGATCAACTGCCCGCAATGCTTGAACTGAAACGCCACCGAGCCTTCGGTGCCGAGGTTGCCGCCGTACTTGGAAAACGCATGCCGCACCTCGGCAACGGTGCGCACGCGGTTGTCGGTCATCGTGTCGACGATGATCGCCGCGCCGCCGATGCCGTAACCCTCGTAGCGGATCTCTTCATACGACACGCCCTCGAGCGCACCGGTGGCCTTGTCGATGTTGCGCTTGATCGTGTCGGCGGGCATGTTGGCCGCCTTGCACTTCTCGATCGCCAGGCGCAGCCGCGGATTCATGCCCGGGTCGCCGCCGCCCTGCCGCGCCGCCACCATGATTTCGCGGATGACACGCGTCCAGACCTTGCCGCGCTTCTCGTCCTGGCGGCCCTTGCGGTGCTGGATGTTGGCCCACTTGGAATGACCGGCCATAGACGGCAATGCTTTCGCAACAAACATTAAGATGCCGCGAGTTTATTCGAGGGGGTACAGCGCCATGTCCGATCCGATCCTGATTGCCAAGCACGGCGATATCGAGTGCCATCTGCTGCCTGCGCTGGCCAACCGCCACGGACTGATCACCGGCGCCACCGGCACCGGCAAGACGATCACGCTGCAGAAGATCGCCGAGAGCTTCTCGTCGATCGGCATTCCGGTTTTCATGGCCGACGTCAAGGGCGACCTCACCGGCGTCAGCCAGACCGG
This sequence comes from uncultured Burkholderiales bacterium, assembly GCA_902826345.1. Taxonomy (GTDB): domain Bacteria; phylum Pseudomonadota; class Gammaproteobacteria; order Burkholderiales; family Burkholderiaceae_C; genus CADEEN01. The sequence continues at coordinate 7,982 of CADEEN010000009.1, forward strand.
CTCGCTGCCCGACAAGGTGGCGAAGATCCTCAAGGACCGCGGGCTGGAGGCGCCGACGCCGATGCAATGCCCGACGACGCTGTGGGATGTGTTCGGCGAGCAGGGCCACCCGGTGCGCGCCACCGTCTCCGACATGGGCCCGCTGCTGCTGGCACGCATGCTGGACCTGAACGAAACGCAGGCCGGGGTGATGAACCTGGTCTTCAAGATCGCCGACGACAACGGCCTCTTGCTGCTCGACCTGAAGGACCTGCGGGCGATGCTGCAGTACTGCGGCGAGAACGCCAAGCAGTTCACCACCGAGTACGGCAACATCAGCGCGGCCTCGGTCGGCGCGATCCAGCGCGGCCTGCTGCAGATCGAAGAGCAAGGCGGCGACAAGTTCTTCGGCGAGCCGATGCTGGACATCGCGGACTTCATGCAGACCGAGAAAGGCAAGGGCGTGATCAACATCCTGGCTGCCGACAAGCTGCTGTCGGCGCCGCGCCTGTACGCGACCTTCCTGCTGTGGATGCTGTCGGAGCTGTACGAGACGCTGCCCGAAGTGGGCGACCTCGACAAACCGAAGATGACCTTCTTCTTCGACGAAGCGCACCTGCTGTTCAACGACGCGCCGAAGGTGCTGTTGGAGCGCATCGAGCTCGTCGTGCGTCTCGTGCGCAGCAAAGGCGTCGGCGTTTATTTCGTCACGCAGAACCCCCTCGACATTCCGGACAGCGTGCTCGGCCAGCTCGGCAACCGCGTGCAGCACGCGCTGCGCGCCTTCACGCCGCGCGACCAGAAGGCCGTGCAGTCGGCGGCGAGCACGATGCGCGCGAATCCGAAGCTCGACGTGCAGACCGCCATCACCGAGCTCGGCGTCGGCGAAGCGCTGGTCAGCTTCCTCGACGACAAGGGCCGGCCGAGCATCACCGAGCGCGTCTTCGTTCTACCGCCGGGCTCGCGCATCGGGCCGATCAATGCGGAGGAACGCAAGGCCCTGCAAGCGTCGTCGCTCGTGGCCGGCGTGTACGAGAAAACGGTGGACCGTGAATCGGCGTTCGAGAAATTGAAGGGCCGCGCCGAAGCCGCGGCCGATGTGGCGGCCGACGAGGCGCCTGCATCGAGAACCAGCGCACCGGCCGCCAAGCAGGAGAGCAGCGGCGGCGGCTTGATGGACGGCCTCAAAGGCGCGATCTTCGGCAGCACCGGCCCGCGCGGCGGCAAGCACGAAGGTCTCGCCGAATCGGCGGCGCGCAGCGCGATGCGCAGCGTCGGCTCTGCCGTCGGGCGCGAGATCGTGCGCGGCGTGCTCGGCTCGCTGCTCGGCGGCGGTCGGCGGCGTTGAGGCTGCGGCGAGCGGCCGTGCACACCGTCATCTGGATCGCGCTGGCCGTCGTCGCCGTGCTGATCGCGGCGCGCTTCGGCGCTTTTTCGGGCAAGCCGCCGGCCAACATCGGCGTACGCGACGGCAAGTTGAAAGCGCCGGCGAAAACGCCCAACAGCGTCAGCAGTCAGGCTGACCTGTGGCCCGATGCCGTGCAGAAGGACTACGCGCGCATCGAGCCCATCGCCCTGCAAGGCGACGGCAAGGCCACCATCGCCAGGATCGCGGCCGTGATCGCCGATCTGCCCGGTTCGGAAATCGTCGAGCAGAGCGACAACTACCTCTACGCACGGTTCACGACGGCGCTGATGCGCTTCGTCGATGACGCCGAGTTCTGGTTCGACCCGTCCGCCGACGTGATCCAGGTGCGCTCGGCGTCGCGCCTCGGACAGAAGGATTTCGGCGTCAACCGCTCGCGTATCGAGGGCATCCGCGTGCGCCTCGCTTTGCCTTGACGGCGTTTCGCGCCGCCGTCGCAAAGCGCGTTACTAGAATGTCGCATGTCCGACGTCGCTGCCAAGCCCACGAACTTTCTGCGTCAGATCATCGAGCGTGATCTGGCCGAGCGGCTCAACGACGGGCAGCGTTTCGCGGGCTCACCCGGCGATGCCGCGCACCACGCGCAAGGCCCGATCGATTCGGCGAAGATCCGCACGCGCTTCCCGCCCGAGCCCAACGGCTACCTGCACATCGGCCATGCGAAAAGCATCTGCCTGAACTTCGGCCTCGCGGCCGACTACGGCGGCATCTGCCATCTGCGCTTCGACGACACCAACCCGGAAAAGGAAGAGCAGGAGTTCGTCGACGCGATCATCGAAGCGGTGCATTGGCTCGGCTTCGATTGGAACGCGGGCGGTGTCTCACACCTCTTCTACGCCAGCAGCTATTTCGACTTCATGGCGCGCGCCGCCGAGGCGTTGATCGACGACGGCCTGGCGTATGTCGATGAACAGAGCGCTGACGAGATGCGCGCGACGCGCGGCGACTTCAACACACCGGGCACGAACAGCCCGTTCCGCGCGCGCAGCGTGGCCGAGAACAGCGCCCGCTGGGCCGAGATGAAGAGCGGCCGCATGGCCGACGGCGCTGCGGTGCTGCGCGCAAAGATCGACATGGCGTCGCCGAACATCAACCTGCGCGACCCGGCGATCTACCGCATCAAGCACGCCACGCACCACGCCACCGGCGATGCGTGGTGCGTTTATCCGATGTACACCTTCGCGCATCCGATCGAGGACGCGCTGGAGCGCATCACGCACAGCTTCTGCACGCTCGAGTTCGAGGACCAGCGGCCGTTCTACGACTGGCTGCTCGAGCATCTGGCGCGTCTGGGATTGCTCGCCACGCCGCTGCCGAAGCAGCACGAGTTCGGCCGCTTGAACATCAAGGGCGTGATGACGAGCAAGCGCAAGTTGAAGGCGCTGGTCGATGAGAAGCACGTGTCGGGTTGGGACGATCCGCGCATGCCGACGATCTTCGGCCTGCGCCGCCGCGGCTACACGCCGGCGTCGTTGCGCCTGATGGCCGAGCGCACCGGGGCATCGAAGACCAACATCTGGGTCGGCATGGATGTGCTCGACGGCGCGCTGCGCGAGGACTTGGAAGGCCAGGCTGCGCGGGCGATGGCGGTGATCGATCCGTTGAAATTGAAGCTGACGAACTGGACCGAGGTGCTGCCCTGCCGTGCGCCGGTGCATCCGCAACGACCCGAACTCGGCCACCGCGAATTCGGCTTCGGCCCCGAGTTGTGGATCGAGCGCGATGATTTCGCCGAAACGCCGCCGAAGGGCTTCTTTCGCTTGTTCCCCGGCAACAAGGTGCGCCTCAAATACGGCTACATCGTCGAGTGCACCGGCTGCGAGAAAGACGCCGATGGCAACGTCACCGCCGTGCTCGCCACCGTGCTGCCGGACACGAAGAGCGGCACGCCCGGTGCGGATGCGGTGAAGGTCAAGGGCACGATCACCTGGGTCGGAGCGCACGACGCCGTGCCGGCCGAGTTGCGACTGTTCGAGCGCCTGTTCACCGAGGACCAACCCGATGCCGACGGCCGCGACTTCCGCAGCGTGCTGAACCCGGCGAGCCGGCGCGTCGTCCACGGCTACGTCGAACCGAGCGTTGCGTCATGCGCGGCCGAGACACGGCTGCAGTTCGAACGTCACGGATACTTCGTCGCCGATCGCGTCGATCACCGCAGCGGTCATCTGGTTTTCAACCGCATCACAGGACTCAAGGATGGCTACAAGTAAGTTGCTCTTCATCGCTGCGGCTGCGCTCGCTTCGGCGGCCGTATTCGCGCAGACCTCGGCCCCCGCGGCCGGCACGGGCCTTGTCTACAAGTCACTCAAGGACGGCAGCGGCGCTTCGCCCGCGGCCACCGACGTCGTCAAGGTGCACTACCGCGGCACGCTGCAGGACGGCACCGAGTTCGACAGCTCGCACAAGCGCGGCCAACCGGCCGAGTTTCCTTTGAACCGCGTCATCAAGTGCTGGACCGAAGGCGTGCAGAAGATGAAGGTCGGCGGCAAGGCGCAACTCACATGCCCCCCGGGCATCGCCTACGGCGAGCGCGGCACGCCGGGCGGCCCCATTCCGCCGAACGCGACGTTGAACTTCGAGGTCGAACTGCTCGGTATCACCGGTAAATGAGCCGCAGACGGATGGCCTTGGTGCTTCCGGCAGTCGTCGCCACCATGGGCTGCGGTGGAGGTTCTGACGACCGTGACTCGGTGTTCTACAAAGCCACCGGCAGCCTCCAATGCTCGCCCAGCCTGATGACGCAGGCACGGTTGGACGAAGAGGCCTCCGCACTTCGAGTCGCCGGAGCCACCGTCATCTCGAGCGGCTGCGCCGCCGACGGGCGGGGCTATCCCGCCGTGTGTGGTGGTGGGACGGGCGAGCTGTTCTCGGTGACGGTTTCGCCTGGCTCCGTGTCTGTGGTCCGGCGGGCGGGCTTCACGGCAGCGACTGCGTTTGCCGACGCGCAGTCGATCGCCTGTCGTTAGCGGCTGCTGAGCGGCAGTTATTTCACCGGCGCTGCATAAGGCGCACCGCCCACCGTCAGCCCGGCTTCGGTGAGCTTCTTCGCCTTGGCCTCGCGGATGCCACGCACGCGTGTCATCAGATCAGACCAGTCCTTGAACGCGCCGCCCTTGTCGCGCGCCACCAGGATCGCGTCGGCCAGCGGCGGTCCGATGTGGCGCACTTGTTCGAGTTGCGCGCGGTTGGCGGTGTTGGCATCGACGGCAAAGGCGCTGTTGATCGCGGCCAACAGCAGCGCACCCAGCAGCAGTCTCACAGCGCCACCGCGGGCCGCTTGAACATCCTCTTCGCCAGCGTCACGACAACGAGCACGACCGCGCCCGCGGCGATGCCGATGCCGGCGTTGCCGAGCTGCTCGACGAGCCACGCCACACCGCCGCCCGCGGCGGCCATCCAGCCCTGCACGAGGTGGTGCAACGCCGGCACGCCGTGCACGACGATGCCGCCGCCGACGAGGAACATGGCGGCCGTGCCGGCAACCGACAGCGCCTTCATCAGCCACGGCGCCGCGCGCACGATGCCACGGCCGAGCGTGGCCTGCGCGCCGCCACGCTTGGACAAATACAAGCCCAGGTCGTCGAGCTTGACGATGCCGGCGACCAGACCATAAACGCCCACCGTCATCAGCGCCGCGATGCTGACCAGCACCGCCACCTGCGTGCCCAGCGGCTTGTCGGCCACCGTGCCGAGCGCGATGACGATGATCTCTGCCGACAAGATGAAATCGGTGCGGATCGCGCCCTTGATCTTGTCGCGCTCGACGGCCACCAGGTCGGCGTTCGGGTCTGTCAGCGCCTGCGTCAATTCGGCGTGGTGGGCGTCGTCTTCGGCCTTGCTGTGGAGAAACTTGTGGGCCAGTTTCTCCACGCCCTCGAAGCACAGGAACAAGCCGCCGACGATCAGCAGCGGCGTGATCAGCGACGGCACGAAGGCGCTGATCGCCAGAGCCGCCGGCACGAGGATGGCCTTGTTGACCATCGAGCCCTTGGCCACCGCCCAGACCACGGGGATTTCGCGATCGGCACGCACACCGGCAACCTGCTGTGCATTGAGCGCCAGATCGTCGCCGAGCACACCGGCCGTTTTCTTGGTGGCCACCTTGGTGAGCACGGCCACGTCGTCGAGGATCGTGGCGATGTCGTCGAGCAGCGTGAGCAAACTTCCAGTGGCCATGGCGCAGAAGCTTAGCGCACGCGTTTGCGGGTTCCTGCCAACGCCGCGGGAGCCAAAGGCGACACGGCAGCGAAACAACCTCTTACCAATCCGACCGATTGCGGGTGCGCACGATTTGTCGCTTTGCGCAGCGGCGCGCGATCGGCGTCTTGCTGGCCCGGCCGCGCCGCTCTAGCCTTGGCAGCAACTCCCCTAGAGCACGCTCCACCCACCATGGACTTTCTGCAACAACCGCACTGGATCGCTGTGGCCTCGGCAATCTGCGCCGCGCTGCTGACGTGGGTGCTGATGCGCCGCCGCGCGCCGGCCGCCGCCATGCCGCAACGCGAAGAAGGCCTGGACACGATCCAGGCCTGGCCGCCGCAGGCGGTGCGGGTGATGACGCTCGGCGAGAGACAGGCGTACGAGGTCTTGAAGCGCGCCCTGCCCGGCCACGTGATCCTGTCGCAGGTGCCGCTGTCGCGCTTCATCAGCGTGCCGACGCGCAACCCCTACACGCTGTGGCTGCAGCGCGCCGGGCGCCTGGCCGTCGATCTGCTGGTCTGCGACTACAGCTCGCGCGCGGTGGCTGCCGTCGAGGTGCGCACCGCCGACGAGTCCAAGCGCAGCGCCAAGCGCCACGAGCGTCTGGTGCAGGTGCTGCGCGCGGCCGGCGTGCAGGTGCTGGAGTGGGACGAGGACAACCTGCCCGAGGTGGTCGATGCGCGCGAACTCTTCATCCCGAAGAGCGAGGGCAAGGAAGCGCCGGCGCGCATCGACGCTGGCGGCCGGCGCCTGTTGCCGGTGGCGGACATCGCCGAGGTGCTGTCGGCCGGCGACGCGACGGACTATGGCCAGCTGGAGCCGGTGCCTTCGGCTTTCTACGACGACCTCGACGACCCCCGCGTCGCCCGTCAGGCGGCATAGACCGCGGTCACCTCGGGCTGCGCGAAGTCGCGGCCGACGAGGGCGCGCGCATAGAGATAGCTCTGGCGCGCGCGGTCGCTCAGGCGGTCGAGGTCGATGGCGCCATCGGCGTCGCAGGCGAAGGCCAGCGCGCGCCCCTCGTGAAAGAGTGAACGAAAGCGCAACTCGAAGCTGCCGCGGGCGCGACCTGCGAGGCTCTGGTTCGGATGGGCGTTCATGACACGATGCTCCTGGCCCGATCGCATGCAAACCACTCTACGGATCACGCCAGCCGAGCGCGATCGGTGCGCTTCGGTGTCGTCTGTCAGTGAGTCGTCAACGCGCCTGTGCGAATTACGCCTACACGCGACGGAACCCCTGCGCCCATATCTACGTCACACTGCGACGCGCGGATGCGGCTGTAAGGCTCGCGCTACCGCGGCGACACATGCGCATCGATTCACTGAATGGAGAAGACACCATGACACGACGTGACTGGCTCGGCCTGCTGTCCAGCCTGGGCATCGCTTCCAAGGCCACCGCGCAGGCGGCCAAGCCGAGCGCCGCTGCAGGACCCAGGATCGAGCCGCTGGTGTTGACCGATGCCGAGTGGAAGAAGCGCCTGACACCGGCGCAGTACGGCGTGCTGCGCGAAGAAGGCACCGAGCGCCCGTTCACCAGCCCGCTCAACGACGAGAAGCGCCAGGGCACGTTCGTCTGCGCCGGCTGCGAGCTGCCGCTGTTCACCAGCGCAATGAAGTACGACAGCGGCACCGGCTGGCCGAGCTTCTTCGCCACGCTGCCGGGCGCCGTCGGCACGAAGCGCGATTTCAAGATGCTGCTGCCGCGCACCGAATACCACTGCGCACGCTGCGGTGGCCACCAGGGCCATGTCTTCGACGACGGACCGAAGCCCAGCGGCCTGCGCTACTGCAACAACGGCGTGGCGCTGAAGTTCACGCCGGCGGCAGCATGAAGACGCCGCTGTTTCTGGCCGCGCGCAACGGCATGAAGCGCCTGGTGATGGCCGCGGCGGCGTTGACGCTGTTGGCGTCGGCCGCGGCGCAAACGGTTGCCACCGGCCCGGCGCCCGCGGGCCTGGCCAAGGCCACGTTCGCCGGCGGCTGCTTCTGGTGCGTCGAGGCCGACTTCGACAAGGTGCCTGGCGTCAAGTCGACGATCTCGGGCTACATCGGCGGCAAGGTCGCCAACCCGAGCTACGAGCAGGTGGCCGGCAAGTCCACCGGCCACGCCGAAGCCGTCGAGGTGGTCTATGACCCGAAGGTCGTCAGCTACGAGCAGCTCGTCGAATACTTCTGGCGCACGATCGACCCGACAGCGAAGGACCGCCAGTTCTGCGACGCCGGCTCGCCGTACCGCAGCGGCGTCTTCGTGCACGACGGGCAGCAACTCGCTGCCGCTCAAGCCTCCAAGGCCAAGCTCGAGAAGAGCAAGCCGTTCAAGGAGCCCGTGGTCACCGAGATCACGCTGGCCAGCACCTTCTATGCCGCCGAGGACTACCACCAGGACTACTACAAGAAGAATCCTGTGCGCTACAAGTACTACCGCAACGGCTGTGGCCGCGACGAGCGCCTGAAGCAGCTCTGGGGCAGCCTGCCGGTGCCGCCCGCCGTGACGGACGGCACACCCAGCAAATAGGCGCTGCGCAGGCGACTTGCCGCGCCCTACACTGAGGCCATGAAGCCCACCGCCGCCGCCAAGAGTCTGGTTCTTGTTGCGTTTGCCGCCGGCGCCACGGCATTCGCACAGACGGCGGTCGAGCCGGCGGCCTCTGCCGCGGCGCCGGCCGCTCGCGCCGCCGATGGCTTGCCGCCGGCAACCGCCGTGCAGGCGTGTGAGCTGGCCGTTCGCGCCACGCTGCGCAACGCCCGCGGCGCTGCGGCCGAGGTCAGCTTCAACGCGCCGCCGGCCGCGCTGCCCGGCAACATCGAGGGCGGCGACCTGCTGCTGCGTGGCGCCGGCCGCGCACGCTCCGGCGGCAGCGCCCGCACCTTCACCTACAGCTGCACCTACGACACGCGCGCCAGCAGCGTCGCCGGCGTCGTGCTGCGCGATGCGGCACCCGCCGACGAACGCGCCGCCGCCGCGCCGGTGCGCACCGTCGAGCCGGACCTGAGCCGGATTTCGCCGGCTGCCTGTGAGTCGGCCGCGGCGACTGCCCTCAAGCGACGTTGGCCGAACGTCGGGCGCATCGCTTTCAACGCCGACACGCGCTCGCTGATCCAGGACAGCGCCGGAACCGCCAAGCTCGAGGGCCAGGGCACCGCGCAGCCGCAGATCGGCAGCGAGATCAACTCGCACTTCCGCTACCAATGTGCGCTCGACGCGGCCAGCGGCCGCGTGCTGGCGCTTCGGCTGGTGGATTAGCGACCGGGCTACTGCTTGGCCACGACCTCGACGGTGCCCTTCATCGTCGGGTGCAGGCCGCAGATGTAGGCGATGTTGCCGGCGGCGTCGAACTGCATCGTTGCGCTCTGGCCCTTCAACATCACGTCGCTGCGCTTGCCGTCGGCGCCGACGAGCGTGACCTGGTGCGGCGTGTCGTCGGCGTTGGTCCAGGTGACCTTCTCGCCGGCATTGACCTTGAGCGTGGTCGGGCCGAAGGCGAAGCCGGTGATCGAGACATCGGCCGCGCCGCTCTTCAGCGCGACCTGCGCCGCGCTCGGGAAGGTGCCCTTCAGCTTGGCGAAGTTGGTCAGGTACTCGTCCTTCGCAAACGGCAGGTGGCACTGGTAGCAGGCCGTCAGGTTCGCCTTCTCGTTCGGCTTGCCGTCGGGCGTGAACGACTGGTATTGCCAATCGCCGTTGCGGATGGCCGCGGGGATGTCGTCGCCGAACCCCTTCTTCTTCTGCTGCACGTTGACCGCCGCCAGGTTGCCCTTCATGAAGCGGCCGTTGGCGTCTTTCAACGGCACGCCGTTGGCGTCGACCTGGGCTGCATAAGCGGCCAGCGTCAGCACCGCGCCGTCGGGCACCGGCTTGCCGGCGCGCACGGCGTCGATCACGTCGGGCGTCGTATAGAACTCGCGGTACTGTTTCGTGTCGGGTCGATCGACCGTGGCGTACATCGTGCCTTTGGCCCAGTTCTCCGGGAACGCCACCTTGTTCGGCCCCGGATTGACCAGCGCCTGCTGACCGACCGCAACGCACGCGGCGCCCGCACCCACCAGCAGCGCCACGCGGCGCACGACGGACTTGCTCATCACCTTCTCCTGTTGTTGTGGCATGACGCCGCGCAACACTACGCCGCGCGCGCCAGCATGGATGCAGTGATCAGTTCGTGGCGAAGCAGTAGAAGCGGCCGGCGCCGCCGGTGCGGATCAGCGCCTCCTGGCTGCAGCCGACCGACGGGTGCGAGAAGTTCCAGGACTTGGCCCAGTTCTCCGGCAGCGGGCCGATGCGGTCGTGGTGGCCGACGATCGCCGAGCCGTCGCTGCTGCTCGTCCATGCCTTGCAGGTCGTGTCCTGCTGCGGCGCGAACGCCGTGCCGTCGGCGCGAGAGCCGGTCAGGATGTCGTGTTCGTTGGGCGTGTCGCCGCGGCCCTTGACGACGGCGCCCTTCTCGTCGAGCGCCGTGTCCTTGCTGAGGTTGTTGCCGTTGTGCAGGTGGGCCACGTCGCGCGCGATCATCTGGCCCTTGGCGTTGAACCAGGGCCCGTTGCCGATGCGGTCACGCGCGTTGACGGCCGGCACTGCCGGCGCCGTTTGCGTGGCGAAGGTCGGCGCGACGCTGAGGTAGGCGCGCCAGGCCTTGGCGCCCGCGCCCGCCGCGCCGGAGGCGGCGGCGAGCTTCTGGCAATGCGCGTCGGCGCCGGCGACGCCGCCGAGATCGGCGCCCTTGCCGCTGCCGACGCTGGTGATGAAGAAGCTCATCGGTCCGCTGGCCGTCGTGGCCATCGGCGCCCTGCCCTGCGGCGCAGCGCAGCCGGCAACCAACACAGCGACGACGCTGGACTTCAAGACGACGAGAGGGACGGCAAAGCGCATGGGTCTTCTCCTTGGTTTGGGGTGCGTGATTTACGCGCCAGACGCACCCAGCCTTGCTTGGGGGCTTCCCTATGAAAAAAAGTGAAAGGAATGGCGGAAAGCAAAACGCCCCGCGCGACGCGAGGCGTTGGTGTGCAGCGGCAGCGCGAAATTACTTCTTCGGCGCAGCAGCGGCTTCTTCGGCTTTGGCCTTCGCGTCTTTCTTGTCGGCCATCGGTTTGGCGTCGGCCTTCATGTCGGCTTTCTTGTCGGCCATGGGCTTGGCGGCAGCCGCTGGCGCAGCGGCGGTGGTGGCAACAGCCGCGGCGGGCGCGGCCATCGGCTTGTCTTCCTTCTTCGCAGCCATCGGCTTATCTTCCTTCTTCGCAGCCATCGGCTTATCTTCCTTTTTCGCTGCTGTCGGCGCCGCGGCCGCGCCCTTGAAGCCGGCGCCGTTGACTGTCATGCCCTCGGCCGAGAACTTGGCGGCGTTGCCTTCGCCGATGCCCTTGACGCGCTCGACCAGGTCGTTCCAGTCCTTGAAGTTGCCCTTCTTGCGCTCTTCGAGGATCTTGGCCGAGATGCCGGGGCCGATGCCTTTGACGCCGTCGAGATCGGCAGCGGTGGCCTTGTTGACGTCGACGGCCGCGAACGCGGCAGCCGCCATCATGGCCAGCACGGCGGCCAGCAATTGCTTGAACATGGGTGTCTCCTGTGGAGTGGTTGTGATGCGCGAGAGGATCAGGTCGCGCGGCCTGGCGGCAGCGGGGCTGCCGGTCGCGTCTCAACGCAAACGGTTGAACTCGGACGACAGATTCTCGCGCATAAATTACTAGGGCTTGCCCTTGGTCGGCTTGACGCCGGCACGCGGTGGCAGGCCGGTGTGCTGGGTCAGCAGCCTTCCTTTTGGGGCTTGCGACGGCGTCGAGTTCTTGCGCCGCGCGCTGGTGTAGCTGCCGTCTGTGGCCGGCTGGTACGAGGGGATCAGGTGCTGCTTGCCGTTGCCGATCAGGTCGGCACGGCCCATCGTCTTCAGCGCATCGCGCAGCAGCGGCCAGTTGTTCGGGTCGTGCCAGCGCAGGAAGGCCTTGTGCAAACGACGACGCCGATCGCCGCGCACGACATCAACCCTTTCCGCGCGCTGCGGCTGGCGGCTGATGCCCTTCAGCGGGTTCAGGTCGGTGTGGTACATCGCCGTCGCCGTGGCCATCGGCGACGGGTAGAAGGTCTGCACCTGGTCGGCCTTGAAGCCGTTCTTCTTCAACCACAGCGCGAGATTCATCATGTCCTCGTCGCTGGTGCCCGGATGCGCGGCGATGAAGTACGGGATCAGGTACTGCTTCTTGCCGGCCTCGGCGCTGAACTTCTCGAACAACGCCTTGAAGCGGTCATAGCTGCCGATGCCGGGCTTCATCATCTTCGACAGCGGCCCGCCTTCGGTGTGCTCGGGCGCGATCTTGAGATACCCGCCGACGTGGTGCGTGACCAGCTCCTTGACGTACTCGGGCGACTGCACCGCGAGGTCGTAGCGCAGGCCGCTGCCGATGAGAATTTTCTTCACGCCGCGCAACTGGCGCGCACGGCGGTAGAGCTTGATCAGCGGGCCGTGGTCGGTATTCAGGTTCGAGCAGATGCCCGGGTAAACGCAGCTCGGCTTGCGGCACGCGGCTTCGATCTCGGGACTCTTGCAACCGATGCGCCACATGTTGGCCGTCGGGCCGCCGAGGTCACTGACGACGCCGGTGAAGCCTTCGACCTTGTCGCGGATGTCTTCGATCTCGCGAATGATCGAGTCTTCGCTGCGGCTCTGGATGATGCGGCCCTCGTGCTCGGTGATCGAGCAGAAGGTGCAGCCGCCGAAGCAGCCGCGCATGATGTTCACGCTGAAGCGGATCATTTCCCACGCGGGGATCTTCGTCGCGCCGTCGTGGCCGCCGCTCTCGTCGGCGTAACGCGGATGCGGTGAACGCGCGTAGGGAAGATCGAAGACGTGATCCATCTCGGTCGTGGCGAGCGGGATCGGCGGCGGGTTGATCCAGACGTCACGCTCGCCGTGGCGCTGCACCAGCGCGCGAGCGTTGCCGGGGTTGGTCTCCAGGTGCAGCACGCGGTTGGCGTGCGCGTAGAGCACGGCGTCGGACTTGACCTGCTCGTAGGCCGGGATGCGGATCACGGTCTTGTCGCGCGGCGGCAGTTGCACGGCACCCGTCTTGCGTGAGACCGGCATGGCGATCACGGCGGTTTCCGTTCGCCCTGAGGTATCGAAGGGCTTCGATACCTCAGCCCGAACGGTGGGTGACGACGCGCAATCGGCGCCCTTGCTTTGCGCCACTTCCTCCGTCGTCAGGTACGGATTGATGTGCTCGTCAATCCGCCCCGGCCGATCGACCTCGGTCGAATCGATCTCCATGAAGCCCTGCGGCGCGTGTGCATCGCGCACCATGAACGCCGTGCCGCGCACGTCGGTGATGCTCTCGATCGGCTGCTTCTTCGCCAGCCGGTGCGCGATCTCGACGATCGCGCGCTCCGCATTGCCGTACAGCAGCAGATCAGCCTTGCTGTCGGCGAGCACCGAGCGCCGCACCTTGTCCTGCCAGTAGTCGTAGTGCGCGATGCGGCGCAGGCTGGCTTCGATGCCGCCGATGACGATCGGCACGTCCTTCCACGCTTCCTGCACGCGCTGCGTGTAGACCAGCGTCGCCCGATCGGGCCGTTTGCCGCTGACGTTGCCCGGCGTGTAGGCGTCGTCGCTGCGGATCTTCCGGTCGGCCGTGTAGTGGTTGATCATCGAATCCATGTTGCCGGCCGCAACACCGAAGAACAGCGTCGGCCGGCCGAGCGCGCGAAACGATTCGACATCGTTCCAATCAGGCTGCCCGATGATGCCGACGCGAAAGCCCTGTGCCTCGAGCACGCGGCCGATCACCGCCATGCCGAAGCTCGGGTGATCGACATAGGCGTCGCCGCTGACGATGATCACGTCGCACGCGTCCCAGCCGAGCACGTCCATCTCGGCGCGGCTCATCGGCAGGAAGGGCGCGGGGCCGAAGCGCTTGGCCCAGAACGGGCGATAGCCGGTGAGCGGCCTGGCGGCTTTCGGCGATGACAAAACAGCGGTGTTCACCCGCGCATTGTCCCCTCTACACTGCGCCCCTTTGCAGAAGACCCTGATCATCATGGCCGACGACAGCAAGAAGCCTGAGGACGAGGCGAAAAAGGAACGCGAGAAGAAAGCGGTCGAGGCGCGGCTGCTGCAACCCGCCGTCGCTTCCAAAGGCCACGTCAAGACCGCGCGCGGCGCCACGCTCGACTACCTCGCCACCTGCGAGTACCTGCCGGTGGTGGAGCAAGCCTTCGGCAACGAACGCGGACAACCGCAGGCCGCGATCTTCTGCACGGCCTACGAAGTGCAAGGCGAAGCACCCGCGTCGCGTCCGGTGTGCTTCGCCTTCAACGGCGGGCCGGGCTCGTCGTCGGTCTGGCTGCACCTGGGCGCGCTCGGCCCGAAGCGTGTCGTCGTGCCTGACGACGGCAGCATGCCGACGCCGCCGTATGCCGTCAGCGACAACCCGCTGACCTGGCTGGCGCACTTCGACCTCGTCTTCATCGACCCGCCGCACACCGGCTGGTCGATCACCAGCGGCGACGACGCGCGCAAGGCGATGCTCTCGGTCGATGGCGACGTCGCCGCGCTCGCCGAAGTGATGCGCGGCTGGCTGGCACGCCACAAGCGCTGGGGTTCGAAGGTCTATCTCGCCGGCGAGAGCTACGGCACGACGCGTGGCGCGGCGCTGGCCGACACGCTGCTCAATGCAAACGTGGCGCTGGCCGGCGTGATCCTCGTCTCCTGCGCGATGGATCTGCAGAGCGTGTTCTTCTCGCCGCGCAACGACTTGCCCTACGCCACCTTCCTGCCGGCACTGGCCAACGTGGCGCAGTTTCACGGCAAACTGAAAGGCGCGCCCGGCGCGTCGTCGCAGGCCGCGCGCGAAGCCGCCGAGGCCTTCGTCGCCGAAGACTACCTGCGCGCCTTGCATGCCGGCTCGCGGCTGGCGGGCGGCGAGCGCAAGCGCATCGCCAAACGCATGGCCGAACTCACGGGCCTGCCGGTGGCGGTGGTCGAAGAGCAGAACCTGCGCATCAGCGACTTCTTCTATTTCTTCGAGTTGTTGCGTGACCAGGGCAAACAAGTCGGCCGCCTCGACGCGCGCGCCACCGGCCCGCTGGCCGCGCAGCGCGGCCGCGAGTTCGAGTTCGACCCGGGCATCGAAGCCATCGCCGCGCCGTACGGCATGGCGGCGCTGGCCTACTTCGGCGAAACACTCGGCTTGGCCGAGCCGCAACGCTACGAGTTGCTCAGCGAAGAGGCGCACAAGGCCTGGATCTGGAACCGCGGCGAGTCGCGCGGCAACAGCTACTGCTCGACCAGCCCGGATCTGTCACGCGCGTTGCGCCGCAACCCGCACCTGCGCGTCTTCGCCGCCAGCGGCCGCTACGACCTCGGCACGCCGTACAGCGCCAGCGACTGGTCGCTGGCGCAGCTCGACGTGCCCGCCGATGTGCTCGCGCGCGTCGAGCACCACTACTACGACGCCGGCCACATGATGTATACCCGCCAGGCCGACCTGGAAAAACTCGAACGTGATCTCGCGGCCTGGCTCCAAGCCGGCACGTCCTGACACATCCGCGCCGCGCAACGCAGGCACCCTGCGCGGTTGGCCCCGACACAACAAGGCTCTCTCCTCATGTTCGATGCGCTCCTGCCGCTGATCACGGCGCCGTGGACCCTGCAGCCCGACACTCTGCTCGGCTTCGCGCTGCTCGCCGTCATTGCGGCGCTGGCCGGCGAGGCGGTGTGGCGCGTGCTGCGCTGGCCGCGCGTCATCGGCTACGTCATCGTCGGCACTGCGCTCGCGTTGTCGGGACGCGGCGTCGAGGGCGACGAGCCGGCGCTGCGTGTCGTCATCGACGGTGCGCTGGCGCTGCTGCTGTTCGAGGCCGGGGCGCGATTGCGCCTGAAGTGGCTGGCGCGCAACCCATGGCTGTTGGCCACCAGCGTGGCCGAGGCGCTGGCCACCGGCATCGTCGTCTTCGCGGTGCTGTCGATGTTCGGCCTGCCGACCGACGTGGCCACACCGCTGTCCATCGTTGCCGTCTGCGTCTCGCCGGCGGTGCTGCAGCGCGTGGTCGGCGAGTTGCATGCGGCCGGTCAGGTGACCGAGCGCTTGTTGACGCTGGCGGCGCTGAACACGCTGTACGCGGTGCTGGCGATGAAGCTGCTGTCGGCGGGCTTGCTGCTGTCGGACCCGCGGACCTGGGTCGCATCGGTGTCGCCGGTGCTGTTCTCGTTCTTCGGCTCGATCCTGCTCGGCGCTGCGCTCGGCGAGGGCCTGGCGCTGATCGCGCGCCGCTTCGACCTGCGCGAAGACAACTCGATCGTGCTGCTGCTGTCGGCCGTGCTGCTGGCACTGGTCGTCGCCAAGACCTTGTCGCTGTCGACGCTGCTCGTGCCGCTCTTGGCCGGCATGTGGCTGGCCAACCGCAGCGAGCGGCCTTGGGTCTGGCCGCGCCACTTCGGCAGCGCCGGCAGCGTGCTCGTGCTGGTGATGTTCGTCGCCGTGGCCTCGGCGTGGACGATCGAAGCACTGGCGGCTTCGGCCGGCATTGCGCTCGCGCTGGTGCTCGCGCGCGGCATGGCCAAGGGCCTCGCGGTGCTCGCACTGGCCAAGCCGAGCGGCCTGGGCATCGGTCAGGCGGCGTGCCTTGCCATCGGGCTGACGCCGATGTCGGCCACAGCCTGGGTGCTGACGCTCGACTTCGTCGCGCGGCACCCCAACGTCGGCGCGCAGATGATGCCGGTGTTGCTGGCGTCGCTGGCCTTGCTCGAACTCACGGCGCCGCTGGCAGTGATGGCGGGCTTGCGTGCTGCGGGTGAAGTCGATGCGCGTCCCGCACGTGCGGCCAAGACAATGTGACGTTTCTGTTAGGTTGCTACCATGTCCTTGGGTGAATTCACCGCCAGCCGCGCCTTCACGCTCGGCGTCGAGCTCGAGCTGCAGATCGTCAACCGGCACGACTACGACTTGGCCCCCGGCGCGGCCGATCTGCTGCGCGTGATGGGCAAGCGCAAGAAGAAACTCGTCGCCGACGTCAAGCCCGAGATCACGAGCTCGATGATCGAGCTGTCCACCGGCATCTGCGAGCGCCACCGCGACGTCATCGACCAGCTGCTCGAAGTGCTCGACGCGCTGGTC
>CADEEN010000010.1 GCA_902826345.1 uncultured Burkholderiales bacterium
GTGGCCGTCTTTCGTCTCGATCTCGGCAAAGAGGAACGCGATCTCGGTCAACGGCTTCTGCCGGCCGGTGAGCACCTTGGCGTCGGAGATCGGCGTGGCCAGCGGCAGGAAAACCAGCGAGAGCCCGATCCATTCGATGCGGTCGGTCGTCGCTTCGCCGGGCGCGAGGCCCGCGGCCAGTGCGTTGGTTGCCATGTTCATCGTGACGCCGATTGTTCGCTCGATGCGGCGGCGCGGCAAGAGGGAAGCCGAACTGCGATGATCTCGGCCACACAGCCAGAGCGACGAATATGAAGCCGAACCCCACCACAGTTGCACCATCGACACGCCGCCACGTGCTCGCGCTGTTGAGCGCGACCGCATTCACCGGCTGCACCACGCGCAGCCAGATCGGCGTCACCAGCCACATCAACTTCGCGCCGCCGCCGGCGAGCGACCCCGAGCCGCTGTTCCAGGGCGCGCCCGCCGTGGCTGCGGCGCTGGCGCGCGGTGGCTACGTGGTCTACCTGCGCCACGGCCGCACGCTGTACGACCAGATCGAGATGGAGCGCAGCAACCGCGCCAACGGCCGTTTCGACCTCGCCAAGTGCGAGACGCAGCGCGCGCTGTCCGACGAGGGGCGCGCCGAGTTGAAGCGAGCGGGCGAGCAGTTCCGGCTGGCGCGCATTCCGCTCGACGGCGTCTTCAGCAGCCGCTACTGCCGCGCCATCGAGTCGGCGGCGTTCTTCGTCGACGGCGCGGTCGCCACCGACATGCTCTCGGGCGAAGGCAACGTCGGCAAGGACCCGGCGCAGAAGGCGCGCACCATCGCCTTTCTCACGCAGCGCCCAGCTACCGGCCGCAACCATTTCATGATGGCGCACGGCGGCATCTTCTGGGAGGCCACCGGCTTCTCGGTGCAGGAAGCGCATGCGGTGGTGCTCGACCCCACGAACCTGCGGATCATCGTCGCGCGGGTCACGCCGGACGAGTGGGGCAGCATCGCCTGGGCGCGGCCGCAGTGAGCCGCCGTGCTCAGGCGGGCACCGCCTGACGCGCCCGCCGACGCGGCACCGTCGTCGCCTGCACGGCAGGCAGGCCGCCGAGAAAAAGCTGCACCACCATCGGCGCCAGCCCGGCATGCGTCATCGGCCCGCCGGGCTTCAACCAGGTGAAGGTCCAGTTGATCATGCCGAAGAGCAGCATCGCGAGCGGTGTGGCCTGCGCTTTCAAGTCCACGCGCACGCGGGCGATGGTGTTGGCAAACGCGCCGACGACGCGGCGCTGAGCGGCTTCGACTTCGCTGCGCTCGTCGTCGCCGAGAAACTTGACGTCCTCCGTCAGCACGCGGTGCTCGTGCTGCGCGCCGGCGTAGGCGGCCATGAAGCGCTCGATCAAGGCCTGCAACTCCTGCGCCGGCGACAGGCGCTGCGACTTGACTTCAAACACCAGCGCTTCGAGCCGCTGCACATGCGCCAGCGCGATCTGAGCCAGCAGCGAGCGCTTGTCGCGGTAGTAGTGATAGAGCGTGGCCTTGCTGACGGCGCTGGCAGCAGCGACGTCGTTCATCGTCGCGGCAGAGAAGCCCTTGCGCGCGAACAGCTCGGCGGCGCGCGCGAGGATCAGCGCGCTCTGGTCGTCGTAAGTTGAAGCTCTCGTGCGCGCCATCAACGGTCGTCGAACGACAGCACCACGCGCTCCGTCAGCGGATGCGCCTGGCAGGTCAGCACGAAGCCCGCCGCCACCTCGGCCTTGTCGAGCGCGAAGTTGCGCGTCATGCGCACCTGGCCTTCAACCAGCTTGGCGCGGCAGGTGCCGCAGACGCCCGAGGTGCACGAGAACGGCACTTCGAGGCCGGCCGTGGATGCGGCGTCGAGGATGCTCGGGTCGTCCTTCGAAAACTCGAACTCGCGCTTCAGCCCATCGCGAACGATGACGATGCGCGAGCGCTCGGCGTCGCCGGGTTTGGTTTCGTGCTCGACGGCGCCGACGGCCTGGCCCGCTTGCGCTGCCGTCGTCGGTGCGACACCGAAGCGCTCGATGTGGATTCGCTCTTCGCCGACGCCGGCGGCCAGCAGCGCCGCTTCGGCTTCGTCGTTCATCTGGTACGGGCCGCAGACGAACACGTGATCGATACGCTTGGCATCGACCAGCCGGGTCATGAATTCACCGAGCTTGTCGCGGTTCATCACGCCCGAGTTCAGCGGCAGTTCAGTGTCTTCGCCGCTGAACACGTGCTGCATCGACAGCCGCGCCATGTAGCGGTTCTTCAGGTCTTCGAGCTCTTCCTTGAACATCGTCGACTTGGCAGCGCGGTTGGCATAGATCAACGTGAAGCGCGACAGCGGCTCGCGGCCGAGCACCGTCTTCATGATCGACAGGATCGGCGTGATGCCGCTGCCGCCGGCCACGCCGAGGTAGTGGCGCTGCGCCGCGGGATCGAGCGGCACGAAGAAGCGGCCCTGCGGCGGCATCACCTGCACCGCATCGCCGGGCCGCAGGCGCTGGTTGATCCAGTTCGAGAACACGCCGCCGGCCACCTTGCGCACCGCCACGCGCAACTCGCCGTCGTCGATGCCGGCGCAGATGGAATACGAGCGGCGCAAGTCGGCGCCATCGACCTCGGTGCGCAGCGTCAGGTACTGGCCCTGGTTGAAGGCGAAGACGTCGCGCAAGTCGGGCGGCACGTCGAACGAGACGATCACCGCCTCTTCGGTGTCGGGCTCGATGCGGCGCACGCGCAGCGGGTGGAAGAGCGAACTCGCTGTCATATCGGTTTGAAGTGCTCGAACGGTTCACGACAATCGACGCAGCGGTACAAGGCCTTGCAGGCCGTCGCGCCGAAGGCCGACAGGCGCTCGGTGCGCGCACTGTCGCAACGCGGGCAAGGCACACGCCGCACGATGCGGATCGTCGCCTCACCGACCAGATGCCCCGGCGGCGCGATGCCGTACTCGCGCAACTTGCGCTGACCTTCGTCGCTGATCCAGTCGGTCGTCCAC
Source organism: uncultured Burkholderiales bacterium (assembly GCA_902826345.1). GTDB lineage: Bacteria > Pseudomonadota > Gammaproteobacteria > Burkholderiales > Burkholderiaceae_C > CADEEN01. The sequence goes on from CADEEN010000010.1 coordinate 2,982, forward strand.
GCCGGCGCCCAGCGCGTCTTGATACGCACCGGGCCGAGCGGTTGCAACGCAGCCAGCACGGCAGTCTCGATCGCTTCGGTGGCCGGGCAGCCGCTGTAGGTCGGCGTCAAGGTCACTTCGAGCGCGCCGTCATCGGCCTGCATGACATCTCGCACGATGCCGAGGTCGAGCACCGACAACACCGGCACCTCGGGGTCGAGCACGTCGGCCAGCGCGCGCCACGCAGCGTCAGTACGGCAAGCAACGAGGGTGTCGCTCACCACACGCCCCCAGGAAACGCACGGTGCAGGTACTGCATCTCGGCCAGCAGCCGCCCCATGTGCTCGCTGTGGCGGCCGCGTTTGCCGTCGCTGCGGAATTTGCTGTCGGCGGGCAGCGCCATGCCGGCTGCGTGCAGCACGGCGGACACGTCGGCGCGCCATGCGGGCTCGATCGTGCTCCATGACGGCCCGAGGCCATGCGTCTCGGCGTCACGGTCGGTGTCGTCGGCGTCGAACAGCTCGGCGCAATACGGCCACGCGCGTTCGAGCGCGGCCGCCATGCGACGGGCCGACTCCTCGGTGCCATCGCCCAGCCGCACGACCCAATCGGCCGCATGCTCGCGGTGGTAGCGCGCCTCCTTGACCGCCTTGCCGGCAATGGCCGCTAGCTGCTCGTCGCTCGATGTGACCAGACGCTGCCACATCAGCAGCGTCCATGACGACAAGAAGAAATTGCGCAGCGTCGTGAAGGCGAAGTCGTCGTTCGGCAGTTCTGCCAGCGTGACGTTGAAGAACTCGCGCTCCTCGCGCAGGTACGCCAGCCTGTCCTCATCGCCAACATGCGACAGCAGCGCCCGCGCCTGGCCGAGCAGGTCGAGCGCGGTGTTGGCCAGCGCAATGTCTTCTTCGAGCACCGGCGCGTGGCCGCACCACTCCGACAGGCGGTGCGACCAGATCAGGCAGGTGTCTGCCAGCCGCAGGATGTAGACGTGATCGGGTTTCATCACATGTGGTTCACGGACTCGGGCAGTTCGTAAAACGTCGGATGCCGATACACCTTGTCGGCCATCGGATCGAAGTACATGTCCTTGTCACCCGGATCGCTGGCGACGATCTGGTCACTGCGCACGACCCAGATGCTCGTGCCCTCTTGCCGGCGCGTGTACACGTCGCGTGCCAGTTGGATCGCCGCCTTCGAATCCGGCGCGTGCAGGCTGCCGCAGTGCTTGTGATCGAGGCCAGCTTTGCTGCGCACGAAGACTTCCCACAACGGCCATTCGGCATTGGTGCTCATGCTGCCTTCTCCTTCAAAGCGCGCTTGCGTTCATGGACGAGCGCCGCCTCGCGCACCCACGCGCCCTCTTCCCACGCGTTCACACGTGCCGCCAGCCGCTCCCGGTTGCACGGTCCGTCACCCCCGACGACGCGCCAGAACTCGCTCCAGTCGATCGCGCCGAAGTCGTGCTGCCCGCGCGCTTCGTTCCACTTCAACTCCGGATCCGGCAGCGTCACGCCGAGCACCTTAGCCTGATCGACGCAGGCATCGACGAACTTTTGGCGCAGCTCGTCGTTGCTGTTGCGCTTGATGCCCCAGCGCATCGACTGCTCGCTGTGCGTGCTCTCGCCGTCCGGCGGGCCGAACATCATCAGGCTCGGCCACCACCAGCGGTTCACAGCGTCCTGCACCATGTCTTTCTGCGCGGGCGTGCCCCGGGTCATCATCGTCAGCAGCGATTCGTAGCCCTGGCGCTGGTGGAAGCTCTCCTCACGGCAGATGCGCACCATCGCACGCGCGTACGGCGCATACGAGCAGCGGCACAGCGGCACCTGGTTCATGATCGCCGCGCCATCGACCAGCCAGCCGACGACGCCGATGTCGGCCCAGGTCAGCGTCGGGTAGTTGAAGATCGAGCTGTACTTGGCCTTGCCCGAGTGCAATGCGTCGAGCAGCTGATCGCGCGACGTGCCGAGCGTCTCGGCCGCGGCGTACAGGTACAGGCCGTGGCCGCCTTCGTCCTGCACCTTGGCAAGAAGAATCGCCTTGCGCTTCAAGGTCGGTGCACGCGTGATCCAGTTGCCCTCGGGCAGCATGCCGACGATCTCGCTGTGCGCGTGCTGGCTGATCTGGCGCACGAGCGTCTTGCGGTAGTGCTCGGGCATCCAGTCCTTGGCTTCGATGAACTCGCCGGCGTCGATGCGGGCGTCGAAGCGCTGCTGCAATGCCGCGTCTTCGAGCGCGCTGCGCTCTTCTTTCGGCATCGTGTCCATGGCTTGGGTGTACATGCGGGCTCCTTACTTCGGTCTCTTGTCGATCACACGCCGCGCCTTGCCGACCAGCGTGCGCTCAATGGAATCCGGCGCGCCGACGCTCACCGTCGCGCTGACGCCGATCAGTGTCTTGATGCGCTCGCGCAGCGCGTTCGACACCGCCGTGCGGTCGCTCTGCGCATGCGCCGGCAGCAGCTCGCACAGCACTTGCAATTCATCCAGCGGCCCTTGCCGAGTGATCACCAGCTGGTACTGGCCGCCCAAGTGCCCGTGCTGCAACACCAGCTCCTCGATCTGCGTCGGGAACACGTTGACGCCGCGGATGATCAGCATGTCGTCGCTGCGGCCGACGATCTTGCCCATGCGGCGCATGCTGCGCGCCGTCGGCGGCAAGAGTCGCGTCAGATCGCGCGTGCGGTAGCGGATGACGGGCAGCGCTTCCTTCGTCAACGTCGTGAAGACGAGCTCGCCTTCGCTGCCTTCGGGCAAGACCTCGCCGCTTTCCGGGTCGATGATCTCCGGATAGAAGTGGTCTTCCCAGATCACCGGGCCGTCCTTGGTCTCGATGCACTCGTTGGCAACACCCGGACCCATGACTTCACTCAAGCCGTAGATGTCCACCGCGTCGATGCCCGCACGGACCTCGATGTCGTGCCGCATCGCCTCGGTCCACGGCTCGGCGCCGAAGATGCCGACCTTGACGCTCATCGATTTCGGATCGATCCCCTGGCGCTCGAACTCTTCGATGATCACCTGCATGTAGCTCGGCGTGACCATGATGATGTCGGGCTTGAAGTCGAGGATCAGCTGCACCTGCTTCTCGGTCTGCCCGCCCGACATCGGCACCACGGTGCAGCCCAGACGCTCGGCGCCGTAGTGCGCGCCCAGGCCGCCGGTGAACAGGCCGTAGCCGTAGGCCACGTGAACGATGTCGCCGGCGCGGCCGCCCGACGCGCGGATCGATCGGGCCACCAGATCGGCCCAAGTGTCGATGTCACGCTGCGTGTAGCCCACCACGGTCGGCTTGCCGGTCGTGCCCGACGATGCATGCACGCGCACAACCTGCTGTCGCGGCACGGCGAACATGCCGAACGGGTAGTTGTCGCGCAGGTCGGCCTTGGCAGTGAACGGAAACTTCGACAGATCGGCGAGCGTCTTGCAATCCGACGGCTGCACGCCCTTGGCGTCGAACGCTTTTCTGTAGTGCGGCACCTTGTCGTAGGCGTGCTTCAGCGTCCATTGCAGGCGCCGCAACTGCAAGGCCTGCAGCTCGTCGCGGCTCGCGCGCTCGATCGGCTCCAGTTCGCCGGGCTCGGGATGACGTTTCATTTCTGCGGCCCCATCGGCAGCCCGTCGACCAGCGGCTTGCCCTTCATCGTGTACGAGCGCCCGCGAAAGGCCGCAATCGGCTCATCGCGCTGGTTGACGACGACGATGTCGTACACGCCCGTGCGCCCGCCCTTGCTGAGCTCAGTGGCCGACGCGGTCAACACGTCACCGACACGCGCACCGCTCATCAGGTGGATGTCAAAGCCGCTGGCCACCGTGACCTCGTTGTAGGCATTGCAGGCATACGCAAACGCGCTGTCGGCCAGCGTGGCGATCAGCCCGCCGTGGCACAGGTCGTGGCCGTTCAACATGTCCTCGCGCACCGTCATCGTCAGCGTTGCCGTGCCGGGGCCGACGGCCGAGACCTGCATGCCGAGCGCCTTGCAGGCGCGGTCGTTGGCCCACATCGCATCGCGCGTGGCTTCGGCCACCTTCGACGAGCTCACGCTCAACGGTCCTTGAACACCGGCGCGCGCTTGGACAGGAATGCCGCGACGCCTTCCGCACTGTCGGCCGCACGGGCCAACTCGCGCTGCGTGTTGGCCTCGTTGGTGACGGCATCGACGAACTCCAGCGGCAGCGCGCTGTCGAGCGCGCGCCGCGTCTCGGCCAGCGCGCGCGACGGCAGCGCCGCCAGCTTGTTGGCCAGCACCAGCGCCTCGTCCATCAGCACCGCATCGTCGACACAACGCCAGATCAGGCCGATGCGCTCGGCTTCCTCGGCCGGCAGCTTGTCGCCCGTCATCGCCAGGCCGAGCGCACGCGCGCGCCCCACCAGGCGCGGCAGCAGCCAGGTGCCGCCGCAATCGGGGATCAGGCCGATCCTGATGAAGGCCTGGACGAAGTTCGCGCTGCGCGCCGCGATGACGAAATCGCAGCACAGCGCGAAGTTCGCGCCGGCGCCCGCGGCCACGCCGTTGACCGCCGCGATCACCGGGATCGGCATCGTGCGCACGCGCACCGCCAGCGGGCGGATGAAGCGCTCGATGCCGGCGCCGACGTCGCCGCTGCCGAGCATGGCCGGGTCGTTCAAGTCCTGCCCGGCGCAGAAGCCACGGCCGGCGCCGGTGATGATCACCGCGCGCACGGCGGCGTCAGCGGCTGCATCGTCCAGCAGGCGCGGCAGCGTCTCGTAAACCTCGGCGTTGAAACTGTTCAGCGCTGCTGGCCGGTTCAACGTGAGCACGCGCACGGGACCGTGCGTGGCAGACAGCAGCGTTGAGTTGTCATCCGACATATCCATCCATTCATTGACCGACCGGTCGGTCGATCATACGATGATGGCCCTGTTCCCCGTCAAGCGCCACCCGCGCAAAACCCCATGCCCTGCTATTCGATCGACGGCCTCGTGCCCGTGGTGGACCCGAGCGCGCACGTGCATCCGGCGGCCGTGCTGATCGGCGACGTCTGGGTCGGCCCCGGCGTCTATGTCGGCCCCTGCGCCAGCCTGCGCGGCGACTTCGGCCGCCTCGTGCTCGAAGCCGGCAGCAATGTGCAGGACAACTGCACGCTGCACGGCTTCCCCGGCGCCGACACAGTGGTCGAGCAAGACGGCCACATCGGCCACGGCGCGGTGCTGCACGGCTGCATCGTGCGCCGTGGCGCGCTGATCGGCATGAACGCTGTCGTGATGGACGAGGCCGAGATCGGCGAACACAGCATCGTCGCCGCCAGCGCGTTCGTTCGCGCCGGCTTGAAGGTGCCGCCGCGCACACTCGTCGCCGGCGTGCCGGGCAAGGTGCTGCGCGAGCTGAGCGAGCAGGAGATCGCGTGGAAGCACGAGGGCACGCTGACGTACCAGGACCTGGTGCGGCGCTGTCACGCGTCGTTGCGCGAGGTGGCTCCGCTCGTGGCCGATGACCGCGCGCGCCGTCGCCTGACCGAGGCCGACTTCGCAATGGGCGTCAAGCCGTTGGTGGCGACGAAACGCTGAAGCTACCCACCATCAGCGCATCACGACGATATCGAGGAACCCCTCGGGTTTGGCGGCTGGCCGGTCACGCTGCTCGCACTGCTGCCTTGCAGGTTCAACCCGCTGCTGGCTGCTCCAGCCGATACCCCAGCCCGCGGACCGTGTGGATCAGGGCGGGCAGACCATCGACGTCGATGTGCGAGCGAAGCCGGCGGATGTATACGTCGACGATGTTGGTCAAAGGGTCTTGGTGAGTGCCCCACACGTTGGCCAGGATGCGCTCGCGGCTGAACATGCGACCCGGCGCGCTCATCAACAGCTCCAGTAGAGCCAATTCCTTGGTCGTGAGCTGAAGGGGCCGGCCGCCGCGGCTGGCCTGCATGCGCTCGCGGTCGAATTCAAGGTCGCTCACCCGCAGCATGCTGGCTCGTCGTGAGCCGAGTTCGCGGCCCCGCCGGCCCAGCGCCTCCAGCCGCGCCAGCAGTTCCTCGAATTCGAAGGGCTTGCACAGGTAGTCGTCCGCCCCGAGTCGAAGACCCGCCACACGGTCTTCCAGCGAGCCCATCGCAGTGAGCATCAAGATTGGCAGGCCGACCTGCGCGGCGCGCAGACTCTGGCAGATCTCCAGTCCGCTGAGGCCTGGCAACATCAGGTCCAGCAGCAGCAGGGTCGGCTCGCCACCGTCCTGTAGCAGACGGGCAGCGTCCTGGGCCAGCGCCAGCCCGGTCGGCCCGTCGGCGGCACGCTGCACACGGTAGCCCTCGGCGCGCAGCCCGCGGCACAGGAAGTCGGCGATGCGCTCATCGTCCTCGACGATCAGGATGTTCATGCGACGGGCTCTCGGCTCGGGGCGGTCTCAGGGGTCGCTTCGGCGGTCGGCAGCGTGAACCGCGCGACCGTGCCCTAACCTGGAATGCTGCTCAGTTCAATCTGTCCTGCGTGCGCCCGCGCCAGTGCCTGAGCAATGGCCAGGCCGAGGCCGATGCCATCAGGCCGCTGCTTTCGGGCAGCTTCGCCGCGAAAGTGACGCTCGAAGACCTGAGGCAACTCGTGAGCCGCAATGCCGATGCCGTCGTCCGCCACCTCGACGCAGCAACGCGGCCCGACCGATTCGGCCGGCAAAAGACGCAGCCGCACTCGACCGCCGGCGGGCGAGTAGCGCACCGCGTTGTCCAGCAGGATCAGCACCAACTGGCGCAGCCGCTGTACATCGCCCATCACCCGGAAGCGTCCTGGCGGCGGCTCGTCGGCCTGTAGCGTCACACCCCGCCCGGCCCCAAGGACTGCCGCCTGCAGCAGAGCCTCGCGCACAGGTTCAGCCAAATCCACCGGGCGCTTCACCAGCGACAAAGCGTCAATGTCGCTGCGCGCCATCGCCAGCAGATCGTCGATGACCGCAGCAAGCTGGCGCGATGTATCGACGATGCGCCGCAGCGTGGCCTTGTACTCCTCGACTGGGCGATCGGCACCACGCAGCGTGATGTCGGCCTCGCCGCGGATGGCGGTGGTGGGCGTGCGCAGTTCGTGGCTCACGTCGGCAAAGAGCTGGCGGCGGCGCAGGTCAGCCTGGCTCAGGGCGTTCAGCGCGTCGCGTAACTCGGTTGTGCGAGCATCCACCTGCGCCTCGAGCTCCTGGCGCTGCAGCGCGTCGCGGGCACGGTGCTGCTCCAATTCGGCGGCCATGTCGTTGAGGCTGCGCGCCACGGCCGAGAACTCGTCGGCGCCCGCCAGCGGGATGCGGTGCTGTAGCTGCCCTCCGCGCAGCGTGGTCGCACCTTCACTGAGCAGGTCCAGCGGCCGGCGCAGCGCGCGCGAGAAGTACAACGCCGCCGCCACGGCCAGCACCGCCAGCGTGACGGCCATGGCCAGCCACAAGCCACGCATCCAGCCCAGCGCCGTGTCGGCCGCGGAGCGCTCGCGCGCAACGGCTTCGGCCTCGCGGGCCAGGCTGTCGGCGATGAGCTGGCGCACGTCGCGTCCTTGCGATTGGTCGAACACAGCAGACAGAGCTTGCCAAGCCTGCTGCGCATCGGCGCCGGGCGCCAGTGGCTCGGCAGCGTCCACCGCCCGGGCCATTGCATCCACGCTGGCGCGCAGCACAGTCAGCGCGTCCTGGCGTCTCAGGTGTTCACTGCGCGTGGCGGCGCCGTCGTCCAGTTCAGTGGCCGATGAAGATAGAACTTCAAGTTGTTGAAGCGTGCTGCGCATGTCGCTCTGAAGCCGTTCTCGCGCCTCGATCTCAGCGCCAGCACCCTGCTGGCGCTGCGCTACCCAGGTCCGCAAGCGCTGCTTGGTTGCCGACAGCTCGATAAACGCCGTCCGGATATCGCTGGCCACGCGGCCCCGTTCGACCTGACGCTGTGCCATGCTCAACGCCGCCACAGCGCCCAGGCCCTGGAGCACTGCGGCAGCGGCCAACAAGCCCAAAGCGATGAAAAGGCGGCGGCGAAACATGCCCCGATTGTTCCGCTGTCGGCAGGCGCGCAGACGTCGTTCATCTGGCGTTAATGAAAGCTTCAGTCGCTGCTCATCGGCAGTTCAGGTGCGGTCCATCGGGGGGCGTTGAAATTCGTTTCGTGCCGGGTTCGATGCGATCCGGCCACAGAGTCATCCACGCAACTGAACCGAAACGAGATACCTTATGAAGACCTTACGCACCCTTACCGCCATCGCCCTGACCGCCATCGCGCTGCCCTCGCTGGCCAAGGGTCTCGTCGTCAACCACTCCATCAGCGAAACCGAAGTGCTCGCCGCCCAGCAGGGATGGTGCAAGGCGCTGGTGGACATTGCCACCACCGGCGCCAAAAGCGGCCAGCCCGCAGCCAAGGCGCTGGCCGAGAAGGTGATTGACGCTGCCTACGGCTACCAGATGGGCGGCGTGCTGTTCAAGCCGACGCTCACGGTCAACCCGCAGACCTTCCGTCACACGCGCGCCGGCGCGCTGGCTTACTTCGTGGGTGGCGACCCGGCCTTCCCCAAGGACACCGGCTTCGCGCTGCAAGGCTGGACCAAATGCGACGTCAACAACTCGGCGGTCTTCATCGCCGGCGACAGCGCCAGCACCATGGCAAAGGTCAGCATCACCGGCAAGGATGGCAAGGTGACCACCGTGGACAAGACCTGGAAGTTCGTCAAGGACGATGCCGGCAACTTGCGCATCGTCGTGCACCACTCGTCGCTCGAGTACTCTGGCCTGTGATGGGTTTGGCCGCCTGCCGGGGCGACCCGCCGCGGCAGGCAGTCCGGTCATCAAGCGGCGGTGGGTTCACCAGCGTTGCCGACTGCGCTTCGGCCCTGCTGCCTCACCGACCCGCCGCGCTGACGGCGTCGATCGCCTCCAACACCGCCTCGGGTGTCGCCGGCGCGCGCAGCGGCGGATCGATCCTGTGCCCTCCCACGGCAGACACCGCATCGCGGATCGCCAGCAACGCAGAGAACGGCAGCAGCAGCGGCGGCTCGCCGACGGCCTTGCTGCGGTGGATCGTGTCGGCCGGGTTCGGCGCGTCGAACAAGGCGGTCTTGAAGCGCGCCAACGGCACATCGTTTGCCGTCGGAATCTTGTAGGTCGAAGGCGCATGCGTCAGCAGCGCGCCGCTCTTCGGGTGCCAGACCAGCTCTTCCATCGTCAGCCAACCGTAACCCTGGACATACGCGCCCTCGACCTGGCCGATGTCGATCGCAGGATTGAGCGACGTGCCCACGTCGTGCAGCAGATCGGCCGCCAGCAGCCTGTGCTCGCCCGTCAGCGTGTCGACGATGACCTCGCTGACCGCCGCGCCGTAGGCGAAGTAAAAAAACGGCTTGCCGGTCATCGTCTCGCGGTTCCACGACAACCCGGGCGTGGCGTAGAAGCCGTCGCTCCACAGTTGCACGCGGGCGACGTAGGCGGCTCGCACGAGTTCGTCGAACGGCACACTCCCCAAACCGCGTTCGTCAGCGAACGCATCGAGCCGCGCGCGAATCTTGTGCGCCGCGTCCTGCGCCGCCTTGCCGTTCAGGTCGGCGCCGGTCGATGCGGCCGTCGCCGACGTGTTGGCCACCTTCTGCGTGTCGGTCGCCGTGCAGCGCACCGACGCCAGCGGGATGCGCAACTCGTGCGCCACCACCATCGCCACCTTGGTGTTGACGCCTTGCCCCATCTCGGTGCCGCCATGGTTCACCAGCACCGAGCCGTCGGTGTAGACATGCACCAGCGCGCCGGCCTGATTGAAATGGTTGACGTTGAAGGAGATGCCGAACTTCACCGGCGTGAAGGCGATGCCGCGCTTGAGCACCGGACTCGCCGCGTTGAAGGCAGCGATCTCGGCACGGCGCTCGCGGTAGCGGCTCGTTTTCACCAAGCGCTCGGTCAGCGGCTCGAGCACGTTGTCTTCCACGGTCTGCCGGTACGGCGTGACGTTGTTCGCCTGCACACCGTAGAAATTGGCGCGGCGCACGTCGAGCGGGTCTTTGCCGAGGCGTCTGGCCACGCTGTCGAGGATGAACTCGATCGCGATCGCGCCTTGCGGCCCGCCGAAGCCACGGAACGCAGTGTTGCTTTGCGTGTTCGTGCGCGCGCACCAGCCGTGCATCGACACGTTCGGCAGCCAGTAGGCGTTGTCGAAGTGGCAGATCGCGCGTGTCATCACCGGCGGCGAGAGGTCGGCAGAAAAACCGGCGTTGGCGATCAGATCGATCTCGACGCCGAGCACGCGGCCCTCCTCGTCGAAGCCGACATCGAAGTCGAACTCGAAGCCGTGGCGGCGTCCGGTGATCATGAAGTCGTCGTCGCGATCGAGGCGCAGCTTGACCGGGCGGTTGAGCTCGCTCGCAGCCAGCGCCGCCACGCAGGCGAACAGCGCCGACTGCGACTCCTTGCCGCCGAAACCACCGCCCATGCGGCGGCACTGCACCTGCACCTGGTTGGCCTGCCAGCCGAGCATGTGCGCGACCAGGTGCTGCATCTCGCTCGGGTGCTGCGTCGAGCAGTGCACGAGCATCGTCTGGCCTTCGAGCGGCATCGCGTAGCTGATCTGGCCTTCGAGATAGAACTGCTCCTGGCCGCCGACCGACAGCGTGTCCTCGAAGCGGTGCGGCGCGGCGTCGAGCGCGGCGCGTGCATCGCCACGCGTCAGATGCATCGGCGGCACGACATAGGATTGCGCGGCGTGAGCCGCGCGTGCGCTCAGCAGCGCGGGCAACGGCTCGACGGTGACGAACTCCTTCGCCCGCGCGGCCACGCGGCGGGCGACCCGGCGGTCTTCGGCGATGACGGCGAACATCGGTTGGCCGAGGTAGTGCAACGTGCCGTCGGCAAGGATCGGGTCGTCGCCATGCACGATCGGTCCGACGTCGTTGGCGCCGGGAATGTCGGCGGCGGTGTAGACCGCGGTCACGCCGGGTTCGGCGCGCAATCGTTCGACGTCGATCGCCAGCAGCCTGCCGTGCGCCACCGGCGACAGGCCGAGCGCGGCGTGCAGCGTGCCGTCCAACTCGCGGAGGTCGTCGATGTAGGTCGCTTCACCGGCCACATGTAGGTGCGCCGACTCGTGGGCGCGGTCGCGGCCGACCTGCGGCGCGGCTTCGATCAAGAACGGCTCGGCTTGCTTGTTCATGCGCTGCTCTCCCGCGCAAAGACGGAGGTCTGTTGCGCCGACAACGGTGCGTCGCGCCGCGTCTCCAGCCAGAAGCGGCGCAGCAGATTTGCCGCGGCGCGCTGGCGGTACGACGCGCTCGCGCGCAGATCGGTGATCGGCGCGAAGTCGCGGGCCAGCGCGGTCGACGCTGCCGTCGCGGTGTCTTCGCTCCAAGGCCGGCCGACCATCGCCGTTTCGGCGTGCGCGGCGCGCTTGACCACCGCCGCCATGCCGCCGAACGCGAGGCGCGTGGCGGTGACGATGCCCTGCGCATCGAGCGTGATCGTCAAGCCGCACGACAGCCCGGAGATGTCGCTGTCGAAGCGCTTGGAGAGCTTGTACGCGCGCAGCGCCGTGAACGCCGGCTGCGGTACTTCGACGGCGCGCACGAACTCGCCGGGTTCGAGCGCGTTCTTCATGTAGTCGAGGTAGAAAGCGTCGAGCTTGATCCGGCGCTCGCGCGCGCCGCGTTGCAGCAGCAGCGTGGCGTCCAGCGCCATCAGCACCGGCGCGCCGTCGCCGATCGGCGAGCCGTTGGCCACATTGCCGCCCATCGTGCCGGCATGGCGCACAGGAGGCGACGCGAAGCGCAACCACATCTCGGTGAGCTCCGGATGGCGCTCGGCGAGCGCGCCCCAGGCCGCTTCGAGCGTCACGCCGGCGCCGATCGACAACACGCCGTCGGTCCGCGTCTCGATGCGCGCCAGCTCGGCCACGGCCGTCGTCGCAATCAGCACCGGCAAGGCCTTGTGCTGCTTGTTGACCCACAGCCCGATGTCGGTGCAGCCGGCGAGCAGCCGCGCGTCGGGCAAGGCTTCGCGCAGCGCGGCCAGCGAGGCCACCGTGCGCGGCACGACGCAGCGCGCACCGCGGGCATCGGTGTAGGCGAGCGGCGGGTCGGCGGCGAGTTGCTCGAGCAGGCCTGCGGTGGCGGCATCGTCTTGCGCCACCGCCGGCAACTCGAACATGCGCTGCCCGGCATCGAGGATCGGCCGGTAGCCGGTGCAGCGGCACAGGTTGCCCGACAGATCATCGGCAAGCTGCTGCCGTGACGGCGTGCTGCCACAAGCGCGCTCGCGCTCGTAAACGTGCACCAGCGACATGACGAAGCCCGGCGTGCAGAAGCCGCACTGCGAGCCGTGGCAGTCGACCATCGCCTGCTGCGCCGGGTGCAGTGCCTGGCCCTGCTTCAGGTCCTCGACGGTGCGTATCGCCTTGCCGTCCAACATCGGCAGGAACTGGATGCAGGCGTTGACGGTTTTCCACTGCACGCCGTCGTCGTGTGCCCTCTCACCCACCAGCACGGTGCACGCACCGCAATCGCCCTCGGCACACCCTTCCTTGGTGCCGCTGCAGCGCACTTCCTCGCGCAGCCAGTCGAGCAGCGTGCGCGTGGTGTCGGCGCTGCTGATTTCTGCGATGCGGCCGCGGTGGACGAAGCGGATCGGCCGCGGGACGCAGCCGGCCGTGACGGAAGGAGAGGTGGCCTGGGACATTCCCGAACCATACGCCGCAGCGCCCGGATGTCCATACGATAGACCTTATTTCGAGTATGCAGGAACCCGTATGCCCGAAGCGCTGCGACTGGCCAAGATCGACCTCCATCTCATCAGGGTCCTGCACACCGTGATCACCGAAGGCAGCGTCTCGCGCGCCGCACTCAAACTCGCCAGCACCCAGCCCGCGGTCAGCGCGCAGCTGAAGCGCCTGCGTGCCCTCACCGGCGACGCGCTGCTCGTGCGCTCGGGCACCGGCCTGGCCGCCACGGCCACGGCGCTGTCGCTGGTGGAACCCGCGGCGGCGATCCTGCGCGAAGCGCAGGCGATCTTCGGCGAGCGCCGTGCCTCGCGCGCCTTCGACGCCACGACGACCGGGTGCACGTTCACCATCGCCGCCAGCGATTACCTCGACCCGCTGTTCCTGCCCGAGCTCGTGGCGCGCATTCAGAGCGGCGCGCCGAGCGCGCGCATCGAGCTGCACCCGCTGTCGTCGGACTACGACTACCGCAAGAGCCTGGCCCGCGGCGAGCTCGACCTCGTCATCGGCAACTGGCTGGAGCCGCCGGGCGAGCTGCACCTGGGCAAGCTGTTCACCGACGACATCGTCTGCCTGGTCGGCGAGGACCACCCGGCCACGCGCAACCCGCGCGGCTGGAACGAAGCGCGCTACCTCGCCGCCGAGCATGTGGCGCCGACGCCCTTTGCGCCCGGCGTGCGCGGCTTCATCGACGAGCACCTGGCGCAACAGGGGCTGGAGCGCCACATCGCGGTGCGCAGCCCGCACTTCGGCCTGATCCCGCTGATGCTGGCGCAGACGCACCTCGTGCTGACGACAGGGCGCCTGTTCTGCTCGCGCTATGTCGATGCGCTGCCGGTGAAGATCATCCGCTGCCCGGTCGAGTTTCCGCCGCTGGCCTACTACCAGTTGTGGCACGACGTGACGCATGCGAGTGCGGCCGGGCGCTGGCTGCGCGAGCAGGTGCGCGACGTGGCGCGCACCCTCGCCAGCCACGCGCTGCCGGCGCGGCGGAGGGCCAACGCATGAAACGCATCGCCATTCGTGGCGACCTGCTCGAGGTCACGGCCGACCCCGGCTTCGGCGGCACGCAGTCTTCGAAGGTGCGCTTCGACGCCGACCACTGGCTGCTGATCGAAGACGGCCGCATCGCGGGCCGCAGCGCCACCGAACCCGATGCGGGTTGGACGAGGCACGACCACAAGGGCCGCCTCGTCACGCCGGGGTTCATCGACACGCATGTGCACAGCCCGCAGCTGGACGTCGTCGCCAGCTACGGCGCGCAGTTGCTCGACTGGCTCAACACCTACACCTTTCCTGCCGAGATGCGCTTCGCCGACCCCGCAGTCGCGGCACGAGGCTCGGCGGCTTTTCTCGACGCCCTGCTGGCCCATGGCACGACCTCGGCGGTGGTCTTCCCCACCGTGCACAAGACCTCCGTCGATGCCCTCTTCGAAGCCGCCAGCGCGCGCGGCATGCGCATCATCGCCGGCAAGGTGCTGATGGACCGCCACGCGCCCGACGGCCTGCGCGACGACGTGGCACAGGCCGAGCGCGACTGCACCGACCTGATCGCGCGCTGGCACGGCCGCGAGCGAGCGGCCTACGCGGTGACGGTGCGCTTTGCGCCGACGAGCACGCCGGAGCAACTCGACATGGCCGGTGCGCTGCTCGCCGCGCACCCGGGCCTGTACATGCAGACCCACGTCGCCGAGAACCGCGACGAGGTGCGCTGGGTGGCCGAGTTGTTCCCGCGCGCGCGCAGCTATCTCGACGTCTACCGCCAGCACGGCCTGCTCAACGATCGCGCGGTGCTGGCGCACGGCATCTGGCTCGATGCCGACGACCGCGCGCTGCTCACCGACAGCGGCGCGCAGATCGCTCACTCACCGAGCTCGAACCTGTTTCTCGGCAGCGGCCTGATCGGCTGGACCGCGCTGCAAGACGCCGGCGCGCACGTCACGCTGGCCAGCGACGTCGGCGGCGGCACGTCGCTGTCGATGCTGCGCACGATGGCCGACGCCTACCGCGTGCAGGCGTTGCAAGGCGTGCGCCTCACCGCATGGAAGGCGCTGTACGCGGCCACGCGCGGCGCGGCACGCGCGCTGCACCTCGAACACGAGATCGGCAGCTTCGAGCCCGGCACGCTCGCCGACGTGGCGGTGTGGGACTGGGCCGCCGGCCCGGTGGCCACGCACCGCGACGCCGTGGCACGCGATCTGCATGAACGCGTGTTCGCCTGGATGACGCTCGGCGACGAGCGCAACCTGGCCGCGACCTGGGTCGCCGGCCGGGAGTTGTACCGCCGCCCCGGCGCGTGAGAAGCCGGGCCACAACGACACCGGAGACACGCATGAACACCGACGCCCTCGCCGCCCCCACCGGCGGTTTCCTCGACCGTTATTTCAAGCTCACCGAACACGGCACGAACGTGCGCACCGAAATGGTCGCCGGCCTGACGACGTTCCTGACGATGGCCTACATCATCTTCGTCAACCCGTCGATCCTCGGCGACGCCGGCATGCCCAAGGGTGCAGTCTTCGTCGCCACGTGTTTGATCGCCGCACTCGGCACGACGATCATGGGCCTGTACGCCAACTATCCGATCGCGCTTGCGCCGGGCATGGGGCTGAACGCCTACTTCGCCTATGTCGTCGTGCTCGGCATGGGCTACAAGTGGGAGGTCGCGCTCGGCGCCGTGTTCGTCTCCGGCTGCTTGTTCCTGCTCGTCACGCTGACGGGACTGCGTGAGCAGATCATCAAGGGCATCCCGCACTCGCTGCGTGTGGCCATCACGGTCGGCATCGGCATGTTCCTGGCGATCATCGCGCTGAAGAGCGCCGGCATCGTCGCCGCGAGCAAGGCCACCTACGTCACGCTCGGTGACCTGCACCAGCCCTCGGTCGTGCTCGCAGCGATCGGCTTTTTCGTCATCGTCGCGCTCGACAAGCTGAAGGTGCGCGGCGCGATCCTCGTCGGCATCCTGCTCGTCACCGTGCTGTCGTTCTTCTTCGGCGGCAACAAGTTTGCCGGCATCTTTTCGGCGCCGCCGTCGATCGAGCCGACCTTGTTCAAGCTCGACATCGCCGGCGCGTTCTCGGTCGGCATCCTGAACGTCGTGCTGGTGTTCTTCCTCGTCGAGTTGTTCGATGCCACCGGCACGCTGATGGGCGTGGCCAAACGCGCCGGGCTGCTCGTGCCGGGCAAGATGGACCGCATGAACAAGGCCCTGCTCGCCGACTCGGGAGCGATCTTCGCCGGCTCGCTGCTCGGCACGTCGAGCACCACGGCTTACATCGAAAGCGCGTCGGGCGTGCAGGCCGGCGGGCGCACGGGGCTGACCGCCGTGACCGTCGCGCTGCTGTTCCTGCTCTGCCTGTTCATCTCGCCGCTGGCCGGCTCGGTGCCGGCGTATGCCACGGCGCCGGCGCTGTTCTTCGTCGCCTGCCTGATGCTGCGCGACCTGACCGAACTCGAATGGGACGACTCCACCGAAGTCATCCCCGCCGCGGTGACGGCGCTGGTGATGCCTTTCACCTACTCCATCGCCAACGGCCTGGCCTTCGGCTTCATCACCTACGGGTTGCTCAAGCTGCTGACCGGCAAGGCGCGCGAGGTGCACTACATGGTCTGGATCATCGGCGCGATCTTTCTCTACAAGTTCATCTTCGTCGGCGGACATTGAGCATGAGCAACCCGCGTCTCGAACTGCGGCACATCAGCAAGCAGTACCCGGCAGTCAAGGCCAACGACGACGTGTCGCTGGCGGTGCAGCCGGGCGAGATCCACGCCATCCTGGGTGAGAACGGCGCGGGCAAGAGCACGCTGATGAAGATCGTCTTCGGCGCGGTGCAGCCCGACGCGGGCAGCATCGCCGTCGACGGCCAGCCGGTGACGATCCGCAACCCGCACGAGGCCAAGGCGCAGGGCATCGCCATGGTGTTCCAGCATTTCAGCTTGTTCGACACGCTGACTGCGGCCGAGAACGTGTGGCTCGGGCTGCAGAGCGGTGAAACGCTGGCGCAGGTCAGCGAGCGCATGCGCGCCAAGGCCGAGGTCTATGGCCTGCCGGTCGATCCGGCGCGGCCGGTGCACAGCCTGTCGGTGGGCGAGCGGCAGCGCGTCGAGATCATGCGCGCGCTGCTCGCCGAGCCGAAGATCCTGATCCTCGACGAGCCGACCTCGGTGCTGACGCCGCAGGCGGTGCAGACGCTGTTCCTGACGCTGCGCCAGCTGGCGCAGGAGGGCTGCTCGATCCTCTACATCAGCCACAAGCTGGACGAAATCCGCGAGCTCTGCCATGCCTGCACGGTGATGCGGGCCGGCTTGGTCACCGGCGTCGTTGATCCGCGGCAGGAGAGCAACGCTTCGTTGTCGCGGCTGATGATCGGCGCCGAGCCGCCGCAACTCGTGCACCGCGAGGCCGCGCTCGGCAAGGTCGCGTTGCAGGTCAGGCAGTTGAGCCTCGAGCCCGACAGCGCCTACGGCGTGCCGCTGCGCGACGTGTCGCTCGAGCTGCGCGCCGGCGAGGTGCTGGGCATTGCCGGCGTGTCGGGCAACGGCCAGCAGGAGCTGCTCGCGGCGCTGTCGGGCGAAGACCGCCGGTGCGCGGCGGGCACGCTGAGTCTGTTCGGCGCCGACATCGCGCGCGCCGGACCATCGAAGCGGCTCACGCTGGGTCTGCACTTCGTGCCCGAGGAGCGCCTGGGCCGCGGCGCCGTGCCGATGGCCTCGCTGGCGCAGAACACCTTGCTGACGCGGCGCGAGTCCGTGAACCCGCTCGGCTGGATCGACGTCGACGCCACGCGTGCGCTGGCGGCGACCTTGATCGAACGCTTCAAGGTCAAGGCCGGCGGGCCCGACGCCCAGGCGAAGAGCCTGTCCGGCGGCAATCTGCAGAAGTTCATCGTCGGCCGCGAGATCGACGCCGAGCCCAAGGTGCTGATCGTGGCGCAACCCACGTGGGGGGTCGATGTCGGCGCAGCCGCGCAAATCCGCGCCGAGCTGCTGGCGCTGCGTGACGCCGGCTGCGCGGTGCTCGTCGTCAGCGAAGAGCTCGACGAGCTGTTCGAGTTGAGTGACCGCCTCGTCGTCATCGCGCGCGGCAAGCTCTCGCCACAGATCGCCACGCGCGACGCCACCGCTTTGCAGATCGGCCAGTGGATGGCCGGCCTGTTCGACAGCGACAGCACCCGAGCGGATCGACATGCTGCGGCTTGAAACCCGGCCTGCGCCGTCGACGCTGTTCGTCGCCCTCTCGCCGCTGATCGCGCTGGCGGCCACGGTGGCCATCGGCGTGCTGCTGTTCGTGCTGCTCGGCAAGGATCCGCTGCTCGGCCTGCGCATGTTCTTCTGGGAGCCGATCAAGAGCGCTCCGGCGTGGAGCGAGATCGGCGTCAAGGCGACGCCGCTGCTGCTGATTGCCTTGGGTCTCGCGCTGTGTTTTCGTGCCAATGTCTGGAACATCGGCGCCGAGGGACAGTACATCCTCGGCGCCGTTTTCGCCGGCGGTCTGGCGATGCACGCCACGCCCGACTCGCCGCGCGCGATCGTCATCGCCATCCTCGTCGCCGGCACGCTCGGCGGCATGCTGTGGGCGGCGATCACCGCACTCTTGCGCGACCGCTTCAACGCCAACGAAATCCTCGTCAGCCTGATGCTCGTCTACGTCGCCGAGATGGTGCTGGCCTATCTCGTCTATGGGCCGTGGAAGGACCCGGCGGGCTACAACTTTCCGCAGACGGTCACCTTCGCCAGTCCGACCAAGGTGCCACGCCTGTTCGATGGCCTGCGCGTCAATATCGGCCTCGTCATCGCGCTCGTCGCCGCGGCCGGCATGGCGCTGTTCCTGTTCCGTTCGTTCCGCGGTTTTCAGGCGCTGGTGGGAGGGCAAGCGCCGATGGCCGCGCGCTACGCCGGCTTCTCGTCGCGCGCGGCGCTGTGGACGGCGCTGCTCACCTCGGGCGGCCTGGCCGGTCTCGCCGGCGCGCTCGAAGCCGCCGGCCCGCTCGGCCAGTTGACGCCGTACGTGCCGGTGGGCTACGGCTTCGCCGCGATCATCGTCGCCTTCGTCGGCCGGCTCCATCCGCTGGGCATCGTCTTCTCGGCGCTGCTGATGAGCATGTTCTACATCGGCGGTGAACTGGCGCAGTCGCGCATGCAACTGCCGAAGTCGATCACCGGCGTGTTCCAGGGGCTGCTGCTGTTCTCGCTGTTGGCTGCGGACACGTTGATCCTCTACCGCCTTCGCTGGCGCTCCGCGCGCAAGGCGGTGACGGCATGAACGAATTCGCGCTGCTGCTCGCCGCCACGCTCAACGCCGGCACCGTGCTCGCCATCGCCGCGCTCGGCCTGTTGCTCAACGAGCGCGCCGGCATCGTCAACCTCGGCGCCGAGGGCATGATGCTCGTCGCTGCCGTCGTCGGCTATGCGGCGGCGGTGCATTCGGGCAGCGACCTGCTCGCGTTCGTCGCCGGCGCGCTGGCCGGCGCGCTGCTCGCCGCGGTGTTCGGGCTGCTCGTCATCTGGCTCAACACCAACCAGTACGCCACCGGCCTGGCGCTGTCGTTGTTCGGCGTCGGCTTCTCGGCGTTCATCGGCCAGCCGTACACGCGCGAGCGCCTGTCCGAGCGCGCGCAGTTCGACGTGCCGCTGCTGTCGGACATTCCCTTCATCGGCCCGGCGCTGTTCAAGCAGCACCCGATGGTCTGGGTCGCGATCGCGCTGACCATCGGCCTGATGTGGTGGCTGAACAAGAGCCGCAGCGGCCTCGTGCTGCGCGCGGTCGGCGAGTCACCCGAGTCGGCGCATGCGCTCGGTGTTCCGGTGCGCTTGATCCGTCTGGGCGCCGTCGTCGGCGGCGGCGCGCTGTGCGGCGTCGCCGGCGCCTACCTGTCCACCGTCTACACACCGCTGTGGGTCGAGGGCATGGTGGCCGGGCGCGGCTGGATCGCCCTCGCGCTGACCACCTTCGCCACCTGGCGGCCGCTGCGCGTGCTGCTCGGCGCGTATCTGTTTGGCGGCGTGACGATGCTGCAGTTCCACCTGCAGGGCAGCGGTGTCGAAGTGCCGAGCCAGGTGCTCGTCGCGCTGCCTTACGTGGCGACGATCGTCGTGCTGGTGCTGATCTCGCGCAACGCGGCCTGGATCAAGGCCAACATGCCGGCATCGCTCGGCAAACCGTTCTCGCCCGGCGGCTAACCACGACGCGCGTTGTATGGTTCGCGCCATGCACGCCCCGATGCCGCTGATCGTCACCCTCGCCGCGGCCCTCGGCCTGGCCCTCGTGCTCGGCTTCCTCGCCAGCCGGGCACGCCTGCCGGCGCTGGTGGGCTATCTGGTCGCCGGCGTGCTGATCGGCCCGCACACGCCGGGTTTCGTCGCCGACATGTCGCTGGCGGCGCAGCTCGCCGAGATCGGCGTCATGCTGCTGATGTTCGGCGTCGGTCTGCATTTCTCGGTCGGCGACCTGCTGGCGGTGCGCAAGGTCGCCGTGCCCGGCGCGGTGGTGCAGATGGCCGTGGCCACCGCGATGGGCGCCGGCCTGGCGCTGGCCTGGGGCTGGTCGCTCACCGGCGCGCTGGTCTTCGGCCTGTCGCTGTCGGTGGCCAGCACGGTGGTGCTGCTGCGCGCGCTCGAGTCGCGCGGCCTGCTCGACACGGGCAACGGACGCATCGCAGTCGGCTGGCTCGTCGTCGAAGACCTGGCGATGGTGCTGGTGTTGGT
Organism: uncultured Burkholderiales bacterium; assembly: GCA_902826345.1. Lineage (GTDB taxonomy): Bacteria > Pseudomonadota > Gammaproteobacteria > Burkholderiales > Burkholderiaceae_C > CADEEN01. The sequence goes on from CADEEN010000010.1 coordinate 23,327, forward strand.
GTTGCTGCCGGGGTTGGCCGGCTTGACGGCCGGCGGCGAGGGTCCGACGTCCGACTTGTGGATCACGCTGGCGCAGACGCTGCTGGCGGTGACTGCGTTCGTCGCGCTGATGCTGATGGGCGGCCGCCGCGTGCTGCCGTGGCTGTTGTGGCAAATCGCCCGCACCGGCTCGCGCGAGTTGTTCACGCTGTGCATCATCGCAGTCGCGGTCGGCATCGCTTATGGCGCAGCGGCGCTGTTCGGCGTTTCCGTGGCGCTGGGTGCGTTCTTCGCCGGCCTCGTGCTGCGCGAGTCGGAGTTCAGCCAGCGCGCGGCCGAAGAGTCGCTGCCGTTTCGCGACGCCTTCGCGGTGCTGTTCTTCGTCTCGGTGGGCATGCTGTTCGACCCGCGCGTGCTGGTCGAGCGGCCGCTGCAGGTGCTGGCGGTGGCGGCGATCGTGATGCTCGGCAAGTCGCTCGCCGCCGCGGCGCTGGTGCTGCTGCTGCGCTATCCGTTGAACACGGCGCTCACTGTCTCAGCGAGCCTGGCGCAGATCGGCGAGTTCTCGTTCATCCTCGTCGGCCTGGGTCTCACTTTGGGCGTGCTGCCGCCCGAGGCGCAGAGCCTGGTGGTGGCCGGCGGGCTGTCGGCGGTGGCGCCCCACCCGCTGCTGTTCTCGCTCGTCGAGCCGGCGCGGCGATGGATCCTCGCCAAGTCGGCGCTGGCGCGCCGACTCGAAGGGCGCGACGACCCGCTGGCCGAGTTGCCGATGAGCACCGACCGCAGGTTCCTGACGCGGCAGGTGGTGCTGGTGGGCTACGGCGCCGTCGGCCGCCAGGTGGCTGCGGCGATGAGCGCGGCCGGCATTCCGTACATCGTCGTCGAGCAGAACCGCGCGCGCGTCGAGGCACTGCGCGCCGAGGGCATTCCCGCGGTGTCCGGCGACGCGCGTGAC